>JABIDL010000028.1 GCA_018651745.1 Candidatus Neomarinimicrobiota bacterium
CAAGTTTGTGCAGGTTAGCTAATTCGTTAGGCGTCAATATTTAATGAAATCATCAAACTCGGTAGATGAAAGCGAACTAATAGATTGGCTGATTGAAGGGGATGTTTCAATCCAAATTCAGGTTCATCGAGACTTGTTGGCTGCCGCAAAACCGCACCTGCGTGATCGCATTGCCACCGAAGGTTGGGGGGCTCAATTTCTCAGTTTTAGGAAGAAGGAAGGGCATTGGGGAGATCGTTTTTATCAACCGAAATGGATTTCAACACATTACACAATTCTAGATCTAAAAAACCTTGCCATATCTCAAAATAACGAGGTCATTAGACAATCCATATCACAGGTCATACATACTCTCAAAGGGCCAGACGGCGGGATCTATCCAATCGGTGTACACAAAAAATGTGATGTCTGCTTAAACGGTATGTTTCTGAACTATGCTTCATATTTTTTAATAGATGAAGCAAACTTAAAATCAATCGTCGATTTCTTACTGAAAGAACATATGAATGATGGTGGCTTCAATTGTGAATCAAATACTAAAGGAGCAACACACAGTTCTCTGCATTCAACTATTTCTGTTATCGAAGGAATTTTGGAATATACTCAAAATGGCTATGGATATAGGCTAGACGAGCTTCAGGAATCGGAAGTGGAATCAAGAGAATTCTTGTTGCAGCACAGGTTGTTTCGATCCGACCGAACGGGAGACATTATCGATAAGAAAATGTTAATGCTTTCATATCCATCACGCTGGAGATACGATATATTACGGGCTCTGGATTATTTTCAATATACGGGAGTTAAATACGATCCTCGAATGAAGGATGCGCTAGATATACTGAAGAAAAAAAGACGGAAGGATAAAAAGTGGCCAGTTCAAGCCATGCATCCAGGACAGACCCATTTCGATATGGAGAAAACAGGAGGTCCAAGCCGTTGGAATACCCTACGAGCATTGAGAGTGCTTAAACGATTCCGCAACGCTTAACAAAACTTCCAGAATCATCTCCGGCGCCCGCATTGGGTTTCCATCGCTATTTGTAAATGCGTGTTGCGTAAATCCTGATACCAGCAATTCCTCCCCTTTCAGCACTTTGTACTCTATCCTGAGTTTTCCTTTCGGCAGCTCAGGAATCATAGTGCGCACGATAAGTTCATCTTCAAACCCGGCGCCTTTTTTATAATCCGCATGTGCTTCCACTACCGGTAGCGTCGTTCCGGAATTTTCGAGTGCGGTAACGTCCAATCCAATGGATCGAAGCAATTCCGTCCTCGCTTCTTCAAACATTTCAAAATACCGGGAATAATACACAATATTCATTTTGTCCACGTCCCGATAATACACGCGGACGGAATGGTCGTACTGAATCAATTGTTTTCCTGAAAAACGCCCATTTTTTCGTAACGGGCAATCCTGTTTTCCAAAAAGGAATTTTTGTCCACTTTTGAAAGAATTGTTAATTCTTCAAGAATGATAGATTTTAAGATGTCCGCAGTTTCCTTCGGGTTTCGGTGCGCGCCGCCGACAGGTTCGGGAACGACTCGGTCGCAAATTCCCATTTCAATCAAATCCTGAGGTGTTACTTTCATGGCGTCTGCCGCTTCGCTCGCCTTTGCAGAATCGCGCCAGAGAATGGAAGCGCATCCTTCCGGGCTGATCACGGAATACCACGTATTTTCAAGCATCAGCATTTTATCACACACGCCGATTCCAAGAGCGCCACCACTGGCGCCTTCACCTATGACGATAGTCAAAATCGGTGTTTTCAGCGCTGCCATTTTCAGAAGATTTTTCGCAATGGCTTCTCCCTGCCCGCGTTCTTCGGCGCCGATTCCCGGGTACGCGCCCGGCGTATCCACGAGGGTAACAACAGGACGATTAAATTTTTCGGCAAGTTCCATTATCCGCAGTGTTTTTCGATAGCCTTCCGGCCGCATCATACCAAAATTCCGGTATAGATTTTCTTTGGTGTTTCTTCCCTTTTGCTGTCCGATATAAAAAACAGGCACATCGCCAAGGCTTCCCAATCCGCAGACAACAGATGTATCATCCGCAAAATGCCGATCGCCGTGAAGTTCAATAAAATCCGGCGACCATTCTTTGATATAATCCAAGGTATATGGTCGTTTTGGATGACGGGCTAACTGTACCCGCTGCCATCGGCTCAAATGAGAATAAATATCCTTTAATTTTTCGTCTCGTTCGGATTTTAATTCACGGATTTTTTCAGAATCGGCACCATCTTCCCCAACCGAAGTTTCCAATGCTAAAATCCTCTCCTCAAGGTCTATCAGTGGTTTTTCAAATTCTAAAAGATAATGTGCCATGTTATGTGTAGGATCTTCTAAAAGGTGTTCTTGCCAGTCCAAAAGCAAGCTTTAGCGCCATTGCTGCATAATAGAAGATATTAAACAAAAATGGATATTCATGTGCAAAATGCTTTCGGTACAATTTGAAATAAGATCTGTGCCATTCTAAAACAGAAATATAAATATGGGATCTGCTAACTAGGGTTCCTCCCAACCCTCCCGCATGAATAATCTGAGATGTAGGTACGTAATGCACTTTCCACCCTGCTTCGGCAACGCGAATACAAAAATCGGAATCTTCTTGATAGAGGAAAAATTGTTCATCAAAATACCCAACAGTATCTCGAATTTCTTTCCGCATCATCATGCAAGATCCGGACACTCCGCCGACTTCCATTATTTCGTCCTCATTTAAATGTCCAAGATGATATCCGCTAAAAAACGCGTTTTTTCTAAAAACACGGTCTAGTTTTGTAAAATATGAAATAACGGGCCACGGGGTTGAAATTCCTCGTCTACACGATCGCTGAAAAGACAAATCTTCGTTCAGAACTTTGGGGCCGCACACGCCTGCTTCCCGGTTGGAGTTCATAAAGTCCATCAGAATGGAAAGCGAATTAGGCGGCGCGATGGTATCAGGATTAAGGACAACAATATAATCACCTTCCGCATGCGCAATGGCGTGGTTTTGCGCTCTGGCGAAACCGGCATTTTCATCATAAGGAATTATAGTAACTTCCGGAAAATCTCTCCGAATCATTTTTACCGTATCGTCCGTGGATTGGTTGTCCACAATCAGCACTTCCCAACTGGCGTTCCCAACCGCTTTGGGTAAAGTATGTAAACATTCAGACAGGCGTTTTGAACAATTCAGCGATACGATGCAAATGGAAATATCCATGTTTTACAGCAATCCGAAAATCTTGCGCAGTTTGAGTTTCCACACCATAAAAATGGCTTCAATCATAATAGCTTTAGACATCTTGGATTCTCCAATGGTGCGGTCCACAAAAATAATAGGATGCTCATGAATATTGTACCCGTTACACCACGATCTGAAGTTCATTTCAATCTGAAAAGAATACCCCTGCGAATGCACTTTTTCAAAATCAATAGAACCCAGCACTTCGCGCTTCCATGCTTTAAAACCTCCTGTGCTATCTTTCACAGGAAGCCCGGTGATTATTCGAGTATATAAATTCGCGCCGTAGCTCAACACAAGCCTTCGAATGGGCCAATTTACAACACTCACTCCGTGCACATATCGACTGCCAATTATCAAATCTGCTTCGCCTAATTTTTCAATCAAACCCGGTACATCATCCGGATTATGAGAAAGGTCAGCGTCCATTTGGACAATAATGTCGTATTCTCTTTCCAGCGCCCATTGAAATCCAAAACAATACGCGGTTCCCAAGCCAGCTTTTCCCGGACGTTTCTCAAGGTGAATATTGTTGTACTTTTTTTGAAGGCTTTCCACAAGATCACCGGTGCCATCCGGTGAATTATCGTCAATAATCAACATATGATAATCCGGATTAATCGAATTCACTTTCTGAATCAAATTTGCAATGTTCTTACTTTCGTTGTAAGTCGGAGAAATAATGAGTGTTTTCATGGATTCAGTATTTTGCTTTCAAGGTTTCATATTTCATCTTATTAATTTTTCCTGCATTTGTGACTTCGTTGCTCATAATCTATGTCAGTAAACTAATAATAACCATTTTCATCCACAAAGAAACTATGTGCCATAAAATCTAACTGTTTCAGTAATAAAGATTTATCATTCCCGGGATGGAAGACTAATAAAAATATGGCATACGTCTTGTTAGATATTCCATCATAAAACAGGTAACCTTTAAACGGACCTCCCTGCGCTTCTTCTTGATGTTCCCAAATTCCACCGTAGGTCCAAGTTGTCCAGTCATTAAACGGTTCCAATTCTGAAGAAAATTTGTATGCATTTAATTGAATAGAACCCAACATTTCTTCCGTAAAATTTCGAAAATATTGGTCGGCTGACGCAGAATCTGAAACCACAAGTCCGTCTTCCCAATGTATGGCAAACCATCGATAGGGAATGTCTCTCCCAATCCAAAATATTCCACGATCTTGATCCTCTTGTAAAATCGTATATCCCCAGGGAATTTTCATACTCCATCCGTATGCTTGTAAAATCCGTTTTTCGAGGTCTTCTTGCCGAGCATTTTCAAATAAATGTTTTTTCTGACGTTTTTCGTACAATGTTTCATAATAGCTCAAAATTTTAGAAGCTTGTTCATGTGCCCGATTCTTTATTTGCGAATAAGTTGTCCCGTTTATAAATAACACAAGCTGATCTTGAGCGAATACATTTTTTGATAAAATAAGTTGATTAGCACCGTGCATGGAATCCTCGTATTGAGATTTCGAAAGCAATGATTTAACCAATTTCGTTCCTGGATCTGAGAGGTCAGTCCCGATCGAACCAAAAACGATATTTACGTTTTGTTTAATTTTTGAATATTGATTCGGTTCGACAAAAACGAGACGATATAATGGTTCAGGTTGTGGAGTGAATAGGGTATCAGAAAAAATAATCGAAAGCACAGATCGCATTTCATTTTGTAAATCTTTTGAGCACACAACCAACAACTCATTATCTGCCCCAAGCGCATTCCGTTTTGGCAAATCGCAATTAAAGAAAAGTAAAATCAGGCACAGTGAAGTGAGTTTATTCAAGATCATCCAACATAAAATTTGCCCGCTGTTTATCAATAAGGACATCCAAAACCTTCACGTGCACTCGATCGCCTAATCTATATTCTTTTCCTGTCTTTTTTCCTCTTAAGGAGTACGACTCTTCATCATAAACAAATGAGTCTTCTTCCATGGTATCTATATAAACCAAACCTTCTGCCAGCGATTCTTTTAATCCAACAAATAACCCAAATTGCACCACACCGGAGATGACACCTTCAAATGTTTGTCCCACCTTTTGCGCAAGCCACCGAAGCTGTTTTAACTTTATATATTCTCGCTCTGCCTGAAGCGCGAGTAATTCTGCTTCATTGGACCGTTCTACGGCAGATTGAATTGCGCCGTGCCCATAGGATTCATACGATTTATCTTGAAGATTAAAACGCCTAATTAGACGGTGTGCCACCAAATCCGGATACCTCCGTATGGGCGATGTGAAATGAGTGTATTGATCAAATGCAAGTCCGAAATGTCCTCTGTTTTTCATAGAATATATCGCTTTACTCATGGTTCTAAGTGCCACATTTTCGATTAAATTACAATATGGAGAATCTTCCACTGCCAACAGAATTGCTCTAAAATCTGCTGAGGATAACTCGGTTCCTTTAGTTGGGACAGAAATTCCGAGTCTTCCAATCAAATCAAGGAATTTGCTTACATCCTCAGTATTTGGCTTATCGTGAATACGATAAATGCCACATTTTGATTTCCCAGATTTTTTAATGATAAGTTTTGCAACAGTTTGGTTTGCAATAAGCATGCATTCTTCGACAATACGGTGGCTTTGTTTTCGTTCGCTGGGTCGTATTTCGTGAGGAATTCCACCTTCTGCGATGGAAAAAACCGGTTCAGGGATATCAAAATCAATACTGCCTTTTTTGGATCTGTTTTTGAATAAAATTTCTGCAAGCGTATTTAAAAGTTTGACTTTACCGTTCAAAGGATCCGTTTCTTTACCATCTAAAATTTCCTGGACATCATCGTAAGTAAACCGTTTGTCACTTCGAATGACGGATGGAAAAATTTCATACGCTGTAACTTCACCGGATAAATCAATTTCCATGAGCGCCGTCATCGCAAGGCGGTCAACTTCCGGCCTGAGTGAGCATAAATCCGCCGAAAGTGTTTCCGGAAGCATATGGACAACCCCTTCCGTAAAATAAACGGATGTGGCTCGTTTTAGCGCTTCTCTGTCCAATTCGGAACCGGGAGTAACGAAAAAGCTAACATCCGCAATGTGTACCCCAAGTGAAAAACCATTTTTGGTTTTTTGGATACATACTGCATCGTCAAAATCTCGTGCACTCTCTGGATCAATGGTAAATGTGGTCCAATTTCGAATATCTCTGCGATTTGGGATTTCATTTTGAATGGTGTCTTCAGACATGAATTGAATAAAATCTGTTACCTTTTTCGGGAATTGAGGTCGGAAATCATATTTTGAAATGATGAGATCAAAATCATTTTCAGGATTCTTGGAATCGCCAATAACATGTGCTACTCTAGCGAAAATCGGCGAAACAGCTGTACCCCAATCCAGTACGTCAACGGTAACAATCATATTAACCTGAATCGGTTTTTTGGGATTCTTTTTTAGCTTGATACCACGTTCAGGTGTTACAGGTGAAATCGCTAAATAAAAATCTCTACCGGATTTGTATGTTGTTCCTGTAAATCGGGTCGAGTTTCTTTGAATAATCCCGGTTATCTTTCCTCGGGGATTTCCGGTGCGCTTTTGTTTTTTTAACTGCACTTTTACTTTGTCACCGTGAATGGCATCGCGAAGCTGGCGCCTGCCCACAAAAATATCCGGCTCATCATCCGGCATGAGTACAAATCCAAATCCTTTTTGAGTTACTTGCAGAATTCCTTCTTGAGTTACGTTTTGATGTTGTTTTTTATGCATTATAATAAACCTATAAATTGAATGTGAATGGTTCCATCTTCGGATGGACTATTGCCTGTACCCACTCCGTAAAATAGTTTAATAATAGCAGCATCAGATTCTTGGATTAAACCGAATCCATAGCTAACTGGATATTGATACACTTCGGAATGTAAGCCTGATTCAATGAATGCTGAAAACTGCATTCTGTTAAATAAAGCATACCGAATTTCGATGGTTGGGATAACAACCCAATCGGCTTTAAAGAAATCTTCTCTAAATCCGCGTAAAGATGCCATGCCGCCAAATTGAATTTTTTGTGACGATAAAATCTCGCCCGATTCCGAAAATATTCCCTGCCCTTTTAATCCTGCCATCCATATCCAACTTGATTTAAATGGATGAAAATATTCAGTTTCAAATTTGAAGCCGGAAATGGCAGACCTTTTATTTTCCTTTTTCTCAATACCATAATCAAAAAGAGTCTTCATTCGAAATCCAACCGTTGGAAGCCACCGATGATTTACGGAATTTTTTGATAAACCAAATACCATCATATCAGATGAAGATGATTTATAACCATTCAACAATCCATTTTCTGTGGGGTTGATTTCAGTTTTCTTTATTCCGGTATCCCATTTCCATCCGTTATTTGCATGAAAGATTGTCGAAACAGTTTTGGATCGTAATAAAGTAAACCCTTCCTGAAGATGTTCTTTCCATCCGAATTTTATCCCGATTGGGATAATTGGAAGATAGGGCTCGACAATCTGAATATCAGTGTATTGTGATGACAAATCTCTTCGGTGCCAATTGACATCAATCGTGCCGATTGTTCCCCATACATTTTCCAAATGAAGATTTAATTCGCCCTGGGATTCCCAAGTTCCTTCCGGAGTTTTACCGGTTCCAATCATTCCGGACACATGACTATCAAAATGTGGATCAAAATGAATCACAGCTGCAATTTTATTTTGATTAAATCGTGCAAGGGTAAACTGTGTTTTGTCTGAAAGAAATGGCGTATCTGTTTTGATATTATCAAATAAAATTGATGTTTCCTTTTGTACTTCAGATCCGGAAATGGGTTGAAAAATTCTGGCTTCAATAAATGGCAAAACGGTTGCCTTCGACAAAACAACAACCGAATCAATGGTGATAGATTGTCCGGTAGCAAAGGAAGCGCAGAAAAGGATGACATTAAAAATTCGCACGAATCTCTCCTCTCAAATTGATGAGATTTTCATACCGACTGTCAGATATCGTGTTTACGCTGAGATTTGCTGATAGTGAGTTAGCGAAAAGAAAATGAGCTTGAAGCTGAGTCCGAAATGTTTTCCCTAATGCAAATCCATGCAGAGCCTCAGGTGGAAGACTTGCAGTTGTTTCCTCTTTCATCCAAGAATCCGTCACAATCATTTCGCCACGCAATCTTCCTATTCGTCCAATTCTTTTTACAAATCCCACTTTTAATCCCAATGCATTTGCAATAAAATTTTGAGATTGATGCATACCAGAATCAGACCCTCCAATTATTTTGGTATTCAATTCTACTTCGGAGTTCATTTTCCATTCGGTTCCGGTTTCTATCCATCCTCCCGTTACACTGCGGTTTCGAAATTGGCTAATGGTAGATTCAATTTGATGATCCGCCCAGGATCCATTTACTGTCAAACGAAAATGTCTGTTGATAGCTTTTTTCCATTCGGAAGAAATTTCTTGGTGTTCTGTAATATCAATCCCACGGGCGTCCAAACCATTCAAATCTCTTTGGGCTAACCACGTTAATCTGCTTTGTCGTTTTCCACCAATCGGATTGCTATTAATCTCAGTCCGCACCATCCATCGGCTTCTTTCAATCGAGTTTGAACCAATGTCCGCAAAAATCCATTCCGTAGATTTTCCATTAGTCCCCGACAAATCAGCCGTCATATTCAACCGAAATTTCATACCGTGTAACTTCTCGTATCTAGTTCGATTAAAATCAATTTCAAACATCTCAGTTAGTCCGATCGCTTTCACGGAACGTCTGGTACCGGACGCAACAGCAAATCCACTGTAATTTCCATTTGGATCTTCAATAAAAGCGTCAAATTCTTCATCATATCGATATCCACCAAGACCGGCACCTATAGAATCGTACACCATGGTCCGACCGCTTCCTAACCGAGATTCCTGCTTTAGTTTCAAATCAAATCGAATCGGATGATTTGATTTCCTAAAATGCGTGCGAATGTGAGCAAGGCTAATATCCGATTCAGTATTCAATAAATTATTCTCGGTTATCCGTTTCCGAATCTGCATTGCTCCCGTCCAACCATTTTTTGATTTTCGAGACATATCTATTTCGCCAAATACTGCTTGCTGATATTCTTCCATTTTTCGAAGCAATTCTGAATATGATAAATCATTCCTAGATCCAAATCCAACTTTAAAAGAAGAAAAGTTTTGATCTAACTCCAGCCCGCCGGAGATGGTTCGCCACGAATCAAAATTCTGACGAGTTTCACTTTTATAATTCACATAAGGATGATACGACCCGGGCAGTGCTTTTATATAAATGGATTTCTGATAAAAATCCTGTTTACCTTTTACAGAATTGAAGGTTCCTTTTAACTCTGGAATCCATTTAGTTTTAGTATTCACGCCTGATTGAAATCGATTTTTATGAATATCTCCTATGGAATATTGATGGAACGATGATGAAATACTACCGTTCCATGGCAAATGAATTTCAGCACTTAATTTAGATAAAATTTCATTTCCACTTTCATTTCCTGTCATGTTCCAATCGCGATCAAACATCACATCTCTATCCCGAGTTAAGGAATAATATCGAATTCCCTGCTGCCAATTTGAGATAGAATAATCCACATCAAATCCTTTTCCAATGTTTATTTTTTCTCCTGTTAATTCAAGCAAAATGGCATTCCCAATATTATCATCATCTCCAACATTCGAAAGCCTGTTTTGATCGTATTGAGTTAAACCAATGTCCAACTTAAATAATTGGTTTTGAGTAATTGGAATTCCAGACCGCAAGTGGATTAAATTGAAATTTTCTGGCTTATGAATGGGTTTATCAGGTGAATACAAATCAATGTAATCGGTCCGATCATCCTCTAAAACAAACGAATAAAATAAGGTTCCGTTTGAAGAGATTTCCCTTGTATATGTTCCCGAAGAACGATCTAACGAAAATGTAACCCGATATCTATTTCCCGTTTCAATTCCGTCTGGATCAAACAGAAAATAATTACTTTTCATTACATAATTCCCGGCTGGATCTTCAACAGCACCGGAAATAACAACCGGCGAATCGCCTGCAGAACGCAAGAGATTTAATTCTGAATTCGAGTATAACGATCCATTGGTCGATGGATCATCAAAATCTCGAATCCAATTTACCTCGAAAATTCGACCGTCCTTTTCTAACGATAAGGATGATCCGGCTGTATTACGTCGGTAATGAAAATCCGTCGATTCAAATTCCACAAAAATATCAGAATCAGAATAAATAAGATGTTTTGGCTCAAAATAAAGTTCGCCGGTGGAATAATCTATGGTATAATCGTATTGACTTCCACGAATCAACTTTTGACCATCAAGCCAAACAATTTCCGATCCCGTAACGATGGTTTGGTATCGGATATCCCCGTTTCCTGATAAGATATACGGCCCCTGATTTCCTTCCATCCCTTTTATTTTCAACTCATGATAATTGCCCTTTGCACCCGCAAAAAATGCAGAGGCGGTTACATTATTGTATTTAAAGTTACTCTTTATACCAACTAGGTTTTTATTGATATTGAGCAACTTACCAGAATTCATTCTCAATATATAATCACCCGCTGTTATGCGAATGTTTGGATGAGAAACCGTTAAATGAACTTCATCTAAATCGCGGATAGTTTTTGTATCCCCTTGAGGACGAATCGGATTATTTTGATCAGATAAAACTCCGCTCACCTGGATATCATCTGTAAGATTTCCTTGCAATTGGAATTTTAATCCGCCTCCTACATCAGATCCCGATAAGGCCGACATGTCCATCAAACGAAAAAAAGTCCCCGAAGACAGAATTTGTTCGGTATTGGTATTCAAAGCTGAAATTTGTTTTTGTTTTAATATTTCCGGAGATCCAGTCTTGATTAATAAAGAATCAAGTTCCGGTAAAGATGCAATGAATTCCTTTATAGTGGTTGAATCAGATTTGAATTGATTCCCAGCCGAAACGCACCACGCGCACGACCATATGAGGACAAAAGAATAAAGCCGAACCATTGGTTTACTTCTCAGCAGAAAAAAGTCTGGCAGTTATAAATCTGCCAAATACGGAAAAGAAATATTCTACATCTGAGCAGGATGAAAATATAGTTATTGTGTTGATATCTGAATATGCAATGCGATCCGGACAAATGATTGGGATTGTTTGACGATTTAGATCAACAATTAATGTCCAGCTTGAAGCATGTGGATGTTTTGTCCAAATTTCGTTTCGGTCTTCAGAAAAGATAGCCAAATGACCATTCTTATTCACTGCAATTGAAGATGGATAAAATAGATTCATATCTTCAGGCAGATTGATTGGAATTGTTTGAACAAATTCAAGTCTTCGAGTGAATTGAATTATTTTATTTCCTGTGCGGTCGCACACAAAAATTGAAACACCATCAGTCACAATTCCAACCGGTTCAATAAAAGTTTCAAACCTATCGCCAAACCCTCCTGCAAATCTGGGTTCGCCATCAGTTAATTCTACGGCAACTTCCTTATTTGATTTATCCAAATGATATCGCGTTCCATCTTGTAGAATTAAAATTTGATCGGATTGGAATTCCGGTTTATCTGCAAAGATAACAGCATCAGTTAAATCTGTTGCATAGCAAAACCCGAGAATAATGAATATGGTAGAAAATATTCGGGGCATAGAAATGGGCTATGTCTGTTCCTTTGGTTGGATTTTCTTCTGATAGAATAGGAAAAAACCAATTCCAACTGCAATCATGATCAAGGAAATAACTTGCGCCCCGGAAAAGGTATTCAGTAGATATTTTGGATTTGTGCGAATAAATTCTATTGAGAAACGCTCAATTCCTGCAAGAATGAGATAAGTGAAAAAAAGGCTTCCAGCTACTTTAACAGATTTCCGTTTTTTCCAAAGAAATGCAAATATCAAAAAACCAATAATCGTTTCGTACATTTGAGTAGGATGAACCGTCAAATTTCCCGGAGCCCATCCTGAAATATCGACCCAAGGATAATAGTTTTCAAAACTGAATGTTGTTGTTGCAGGAATTCCATTTGGAAAATGCATCGCCCACGGAAGTCGGCTTGGAATCCCATAATCGTCGCCAACAAGAAAACACCCAACACGGCCAATCGCATATCCAAGAATCATCATAGGTGCAGCAACATCTGCAAATTCTAGCCAATTCAATTTATGCTTTCTAAAAACAAGCGTAACACCAAGGATTCCGCCCATGAGTCCACCTAAAAACACAAGTCCGGAACCACTAAAAATCATTCCAAAAGGATCTTCAATAACTCGACTATAATTTTCAATTAGATAATAGATTTTTGAACCCAAAATTCCGCCAATAGCAGATGCCATAATAATGTTGGACGCCAGTTCTGAATTATGCCCAAGACGTTTCAAATCTTTTGCTAAAAGGAAATAGCAAGAATAAAACGCTACAACGAGCATGAACCCGTATGAATAAATCTTGATAGGGCCAATTTCAAATAATACGGGAATCATTTATTGTTCCTTTCCGCATTTCGCGCAAAATTTATCGTTCGGCTGAACACCTGAACCGCATGATGTGCAAAACGCCTTTCCTTCGCCATGTTCTTCCCTTTTACGCTGTTGGGTAAACAATAAACCAATTATAATCGCCAATGCGCCTAAAACGGTTAGAGGCTGCCACGTTGGAAGTGTATGGCGCTGGATCGCACCCATCGACTTCGACCGATTAGGTTTTTCTCTATTTGTGTTTGTATTATTGGTATTAAGCATCGATTTTAGAAGATCAATTGTCGTTTCTCCTGAAGTATTTTGATACGAAACGACTATGGATTTGTTCGCACCGGGCTTTACATCTTTTACATGAAATCGATGAAACGTCAATCCGTGTGTATCCTGAAAAACTTCTGCACCTTTTTCCGATAAAGTAAATAACTCTGCAACCATAGGTTCTTGAATTAATATGTGTGCATCAGCAACGATTGCATCTATTTCCAGAATAACATCAAATGAAACAGAATGTCCTTTTCGCTCTACTGAATAAAAGTAGAAAATTCGGACAGAAACATTCGATTCGGGAATTACAATTTGACTTTCTCCATCAAAGGAATGGATTGCTAATAATATCGGTTCGCTCTCATCAGATTGACCTACCATAAACGCCGAGTCGGCATTGGATGGTATGACCATTGAAAATTCCGGAAACGATTGTCCCTCTAATGGTTCTACCTGAATCTCAACCATGACACCGGGAAAATAATATTCCGGATACACGGCAACATCAAATCTGCTGAAATCATTCCCGAATGCAAATATTGGGATAATGAGAAGTAAAAAACGTTTTTTCATTGTTCCATCCTTATTGGTTATTTAGACGTTAATCCTCTTCTAAAGTTTCATGAACGAGTTGCAACCTGGAAAAGGACAATCAGGTCGTAAATTGTATGGGTGTAAGCTGCAACACCAAATCCGCGAAAAACATATAATGTTCCTAGAAATATTCCTGCAGAAAACCGAATTAAAAATAAGGCTAATGTAGGCGTATCTCCAAATTCTCCAACAAAATGAAATGCTGAAAACAATGCAGATGCTAGAATTATGGCACCTACACGACTCGTTGATCGTTTCCATTGAAAAATAAATCCAAGGACGGCGACAAAAATGCTTATCAAAATGACTCGAAAAACAAATTCTTCATAGATTCCCGCTCCGATGGCAAGAACACCCTGCTGAACCAATTGGCCAAGGACAGGCGACATGAGCAACAGTGGAGTAAAAGACATAACCAAAAACAGGATACATCCCCACATAACGCTTTCCCCGAGCATTCTGAGAAGATACTCGCTTCTGACTGCTGTGGATGCCAATGCTTTTTTCTGTCGCATAAAGGCTGCCATAAATCCAATTAAAAATGCTCCGCTAAACCCATACATTCCGTACATGCCAAGCGATCCCAATACTTGCCGCATAAGTACGTCGGCACCGTTTCTTAAAACCATCAAATCATTTTTAGTTATAGCAAAAACACCGAGTTCATAGATCAAAAACAAGGGTAGCGTAAACACAAAACTGTAAAATGGTGTAGCGGTATCCTGCCAATATGTGGTTTTCTGTCTAGCCACGAAGAACGCCAATTTTCTCTAAGGGTTTTATGTCAGCCACAGAGATCACAGAGTGTACTTTAAGTTTTTCAAAATCATTTCTCTGTGTGCTCTGTCGCTCATCAATTTTTATCCAATTGCAGTACAGCAAGAAGGGCTTCCTGCGGAATTTCAACTTTGCCAATTTTTTTCATCCGCTTTTTCCCTGCTTTTTGTTTTTCCCACAATTTCCGCTTCCGTGTAATATCGCCGCCATAACACTTGGCTGTTACATTTTTTTTAAGCGCTTTTACGGTAGCGCGTGAAATAATCCGTGTACCAATAGAAGCCTGAATTGCTACTTCAAACATTTGCCTGGGAATCAGTTCTTTTAATTTTGAACAAAGAGCAACCCCTCGTTGGTAGGCTTCGTCTGAGTGAATAATAGTGGACAGCGCATCTACGGGATCACCCGCGAGAAGAATATCCAATTTCTGAAGCGTTCCTGGACGAAAATCCTGCAGCGTGTAATCCAGCGATGCGTACCCGCGGGAAGCCGATTTCAGCTTATCGTAAAAATCAAAAATGATTTCACCCAAAGGAAGATCATAATGCAACTGCGCCTTGTCCGGAGTAAGATAATCAGTATTCTTATAAATCCCCCGTTTAGATTGGCATAGTTTCATAAGTCCGCCAATGTATTCTTTGGGAGTTACAATTTCGGCAGATACGAAGGGCTCATTTATTTTATCAATTTCTCCGGAAGATGGCATTTTTGCGGGAGTGTCAACTTCCAATTCTGTTCCATCGCGAAGATTGAGCTTATACTTTACATTAGGCGTTGTTGTTACCAGTGTCAGATTAAATTCTCTTTCGAGTCGTTCTTGAATAATTTCCATATGCAGAAGTCCGAGAAATCCGCAGCGGAATCCGAATCCCATAGCTTCACTTGTTTCCGGATCAAAAATGAGCGATGCATCATTTAGCTTAAGTTTTTCAAGTGCTTGCCGAAGCTGTTCATAATCATCTGCATCCGCCGGATACATTCCCGAAAAAACCATCGGTTTCATTTCTTCATATCCCGGCAATGGCTCGGATGCGGGATTTTCTTTGGTGGTAAGAGTATCACCGGGAAGGACATGATTCACATCTCTTATATTTCCAACCACATAACCAACATCCCCGGATTTAATCTCGGCAGATTTGATTCGATTCATGATAAAATGACCGACTTCGCTAATGTCGTATTCTCTGTCGTGTGCAAAAAATCTAGCACGGTTTCCTGGTTTTAATACGCCATCCATTACTCGAACATACGCGATGGCACCCTGGTAATTATCATAGGTGGAATCAAAAATGAGGGCACGCGCCGGCGCATTTTCATTTTCTTTTGGAGCTGGTATCTGATCCACCACGGCACTCAAAAGCGCATCAATTCCTGAACCATCTTTCGCACTGGTGTGAATTATTTCCTCTGGTTTGCACCCAATGAGTTCCACAATTTGCCCGGTTACGTCTTCTATCCGAGCGCTGGGAAGATCTATCTTGTTTATGACGGGAATAATTACCAGGTCGTGTTCAATTGCCAAATACGCATTGCTTACAGTTTGCGCTTCTACACCTTGTGACGAATCCACCAATAGCAGCGCACCCTCGCACGCGGCAAGGCTTCGGCTGACTTCGTATGAAAAATCCACGTGGCCTGGCGTATCAATAAGATTAATAATATATTCGGTGCCGTCACCATGTTTGTAATGCATTTGAATCGGATGACTTTTGATGGTAATACCGCGCTCGCGCTCTAGGTCCATCGAATCCAACACTTGTGCTTTCATGTCCTTTTTGCGGAGCGTGTGGGTGACTTCTAATAGTCTATCCGCAAGCGTAGACTTGCCGTGATCAATGTGGGCGATGATGCAGAAATTTCGTATGTGGGTGGTTGACATGACTTTATTAATATTTTCGAGGTAAAATCAGTTCAGGGTTTATATTTTTTCTGAGCTTTTAACAAAAGAAAATTGCCTTTTTTTCGTTCGCCGTCCTGTGCCAGTGATACAATTCGAATAGCTTCCGTTAGTGGAATTCTTACATTGTCTGAATTGGCATAAAGTGCATCTAGCGAACCGGTAATTAGTGACAAGTTACCTCCAACTTCGGTAGATAAAAATTCATCGATAATTTGGTAATAGCGTTCAATGTAATACGGTTCAATAAATGACGGATCTCCGGTATATTGCTTTTTAACTTCAAAATCGTGAAGAGTTTGCAACCGAGAGGTCATCGCATAAGCGCCATTTACAAAGGTCAGTTTTTCTTCCTGACTTAGAGATTGCCAATAATCCGCCGGGGTTTTTCCCTGCCCAATAAGAGAACCCGTACATACAGAAAAAATAGCCATGATTAATACAAATTGTTTCACATCAGTCTCCCTTAAAATGATTTACAATAGGAATGCGTCGTCCCATCCCGAATGCTTTTCGCGTAACTCTTAAACCTGTAGCCGCTTGCCGTCGTTTATACTCATTTATGCGGATTCGATTTGCCAGATCATTCACCAAATCAGCGTCAGCTCCATCATTAATTAGCGAAGATGGACTTTGTCTTTCTTCTACTAGGGCATCTACTAACGGACTGACAATTTCATAATTAAACGGATCTTCCTGTCCCGGCGCTAATTCTGCAGATGGTGTTTTGGTAATACATCGATTTGGAATTCGCTCAGAATCGCGATTCACCCAATTGGAAAGGGCGTACACATCAGATTTGGACAAATCAGAAATAACAGAAAGTCCGCCGCTCATATCTCCGTAGAGCGTGCAATAGCCGAGCGCAAGTTCAGTTTTATTTCCCGTGGAAAGACACAGCCAGCCAAATTTATTTGACATTGCCATCAGGATGTTTCCCCGAGCACGTGCCTGTATATTTTCTTCGGTAACATTGGGTTTTTGTCCGATAAACACAGATTTCAATGAATTCTCATACGTATCCACAAGTTCGTTGATCGGAATTGTTTCAAAATTGATGTTCAGATTTTCTGCAAGCGCCTTCGCGTCAACGAGACTATGATCGCTCGAGTATTTGGATGGCATAGCAACACCGTGGACTTGGTCTGCGCCGAGCGCATCTGCAGCAATACAGGCTACCAGACTGGAATCAATTCCTCCGCTGAGGCCAATCACCGCTTCCGAATGGTTAGTTTTCCTGAAATAATCTTTCACACCGAGGACAAGTGCAGAATACATTTCTTCCTCGCGCTGCATGGAATGCGTGTGTGCTGGATTAAGATTATCGGTATCTACCAATACCAAGTCTTCAGAAAATGCTTTTCCGCAAGCAATCACAACGCCGGCTGCATTCATCGCCAGAGACGATCCGTCAAAAATGAGCTCATCTTGTGCGCCGACCATATTACAGTACACAAATGGAAGTTCTGTTTCATTCACTTTTTTGGAAATGAGATTGCGACGATTTGCAGACTTTCCTTCCCTGTAGGGAGAAGCGGAAATATTAATAATCATTTCAGCGTCAGAATTTTTGAGTTCACTAGAAACTTTGCATGTGTAATCCTCATCCCAAAGGTCTTCACAGATCTGAATTCCGATTTTTATCAATTTTTCTTTTAGAGTAATTTGAAAAATCCCAGGCTTCGTTCCGGCAGTAAAGTAGCGATCTTCATCAAATACATCATACGTTGGTAATAGAATTTTGTCGTAAGAATCCACTATTTCCCCATTGCTGCACAGGGCGGCGCTGTTGTAAAGATTGCCATTCTCTCTTCTCACATAGCCGATTATCATCGGGACAGTCGTTTTTAAAACAATAGAATTAAGTGTTTCGAGATTCTTCTCGATAAAAGAATCCCAATACAGCAAATCCTGAGGTGGATAACCCGTAATTGCTAATTCCGGGAAAACGACAAGATCAGCATCCTGACCGACTGCATTATTGTAAACATCCAGCATCTTTTCTTCATTGAAAGAAAAAGCACCGAGCGTTGGATTGATTTGGCAGAGGGCAATTTTCATTGTATTATTTTTTATTTTCCTCTCACCTTCGAATTTCAAAATCCCTGAAGCGGTGCTCATACGGAAGCCACTCCACTTGAACTTCATCGACATCCGCTCCACGCGGTCCCGTTTCAACTTCCTTTATTAAAGATTCGATATCCATTTTTTTGCCTTCCGCTTCAATTAAAACAGTGCCATCTTTTAAGTTTTTTGCGTACCCAGCCAATCTAAAATCCTGAGCCCATTGAACGGTAAACCATCGGAATCCGACTTGCTGCACTTTACCGCTGACTCCAAGCTTCGCTCCGGCGTTTTCTGGCTTATGAATATCGAAGTCCACTAAATGTGTTCCTTTATTTGTTTTATCACATCTGAAGGCGAATCTGCGTGATTTACTTTTGGAATATCCCAAGTGTGAAAACCGATTACAGGTTTCTCGAGTTGCAAAGCGTAAGCAATTTCGGACAAAGTTCCGTATTCACCTGAAATCGCTACAGCAATATCACAATTGTAAGCCAACATCAGATTTCGATAAATGCCGAGACCAGTCGTAATCGGAAGAGAAATAAATTCATTCGCCTCTTCGAGAGAACCATCTTTTAATATTCCTACGCAGGTTCCTCCGCCTTCATTCACACCTTTGGCAATGGCTTCCATCACGCCTGAACCTCCGCCACAAAAAACGAGATATCCTTCTTCCGCCATACTTTTTCCAAGCTCAACAGTTTGGCTGTACACCTCATCGGTAATGTTGCGACCGCCGAAAACAGAAACTCTTGTTGTAAAATTCTTCACGGTTCTAATCGTGAAAGTGTTCTTGGAAACGGAATGGTTTCTCGAATATGCTGAATTCCGGTTATCCACGCCACAGTTCGCTCAAGCCCAAGTCCAAATCCAGAATGCGGAACCGAACCATATCTTCTTAAATCTAGGTACCATTTGAACTCATCCTCAGGAAGATCGTGTTTTTTGATACGTCTTTGCAAAGTTTCTAAATCATCTTCCCTCTGCCCTCCGCCAATTATTTCCCCGTAACCTTCCGGAGCAATCATATCCACACCAAGGGCAAGGTTATCATTTTCTGCATCGCGCTTCATGTAAAATGCCTTGGCTTCTTTTGGCCAGCGATGAATCATGACAGGACTTTCGAATTCGTTAGAAATAATGGTTTCATCTGTTCCGCCAAAATCGCTTCCATATTCAAAATCGACATCGTTTTTCTTCAAAATTTCGACTGCATCATCGTAAGTGATTCGCGGAAATGGTAAAGACACCGCCTTCAGTTTTGTAACATCCCGCTCCAATGTTTTCAGTTGTTCTTCACATCGGTCAAGACACCTTTCTAAAATAAAAGCAACCAGCCGCTCCGCCCATTCCATATTTTCATCAAGATCACAAAAGGCTATCTCAGGTTCAATCATCCAAAATTCTGTGAGATGACGGCGTGTCTTGGATTTTTCCGCTCGAAATGTTGGACCAAAACAATATATTTTACCAAATGCCATTGCAGCCGCTTCGCCGTATAATTGTCCACTTTGCGTTAAATAAGCGGTTCGGTCAAAATATTCCACATTAAACAAATTGGATGTTCCTTCGCAGGCGTTTGCCGTAAATATGGGGGTATCAATCAGCGTAAATCCGTTTTCCTCAAAAAAGTCTCTGCAAGCTTTAATAATTTGATTTCGAATTCCCAATATGGCGTGTTGCTTTTTGGATCGAAGCCACAAATGCCGGTGATCCATCAAAAAAGCTGTACCGTGTTCTTTGGGAGAAATAGGATATTCCTCTGCAATTTGATGCGTTTTAATGTCTTTGACAGTAAGCTCAAATCCTCCAACAGACCTATCATCTTTCCGCACTGTCCCCGTTACAGAAAGGGATGATTCCTGCGTCAGAGTTGGTTCAATGTTAAACACCTCTTCCGAAACTTCACTTTTAACGACGACGCACTGCGTCATTCCTGTTCCGTCACGAAGCATCAAAAACCAAATTTTCCCACTGGATCTTTTGGAATAAACCCACCCATGAAAAGTGACGTCTTGCCCTTCAAATTCTGCTATGTTTGCTATGTATTTATGTTTCATAATTCCTTTACCATGATGTCATTATTTCGTTAAGTATATCTTCCGCAATTTTTTTTACCGCAACATTAGTAGCGAATTCACGAGCATCGCCAAATTCATCATCATCTTCATCATCAGTTAAACCGTCACCATCATTGTCAATACCGTCGGTACTAATATCTCCGCTTAATCCGTATGCGCCAAAACTGGAAAAATTCTTCTCAAATAGTGTTTTATCTTCATTTACATCAAACCATTCAACTTTCAAATTAACCGTAAATCGGTATTCCGTAACTGCTTCTTCTTTCGTGTAAGTGTAAGGCGCATCTTTTATGCTAATAATAGTCCCACGCAAGATGGAATCTGCATCATTTCCATCTTGAACTCGAAGAATGTTTTCTTCTGTGAATTTTTCAACCAGATTATCTGTCACTGCTTCCGCCATTCCAAATTCTGAAGTCTGATTTTCTACGAGCGGAATGGCGATGCTTTTTATGTGAGGCGGAATAGAACCTGCCATCGAGTAAAACATGCATCCTGGGACTAACAAAACGGAAAGAATGAAGATGTAAATTGTTCTAATCACCATTCTTTTTCCTTCGCTTAATTTTCGGTTCCAATCCGTATTCTTCAATTTTTCTGTATAAGGTTCTTTCGCTCATTCCGAGGGACCTTGCAGTAGCTCTCCGGCTATTATTAAAATATTTCAGAGTGCGCTCTAGTGCCTCTTTTTCGAGATTTTTCAAATTCATATCTCCTATAGAAGCACCGCGAATATACTCATCAAAAATTTGATCCACAGGAATTCGCCCATCCTCTGATTGTACTTCGGCAGTATAAGCCGGTATTTCCCCTTCGTTTATTACCGGTAACCCTTGACCGCTTAACATTGATTTTACCCATTCAACATCCTGGCGAAGAAGCAATAGTTGACGTAAAATTAATTCCCGTTCAGCTTGTTCAGGTGTTTGGCTCATTACCATCGGAAGATTTCCTTTTGATGGCATTCTTGCATTTCCTATCTGTTCCTCAACCATAACCGCTGTGATTCGCTCACCTTTTTCCAAAACCAGAATACTTTCTACAAAATTTTTAAGTTCACGAACGTTTCCAGGCCAATCATGATGTTTCATGATACGAATAGCGTCGGGCACAAATCCTCTATAAGGGATGTCATTACTCCTTGTAAATTCTAAAGCAAAGCGCTCAACTAGCAAATTCAAATCTTCTAATCTGGTACGTAATGTTGGAACATCAATCGTAATCGTTTTCAATCTAAAGTAAAGATCCTGTCGGAATTTTCCATTTTCCACAAGTGTGGCTAAATCCTTATTGGTCGCAGCAACGACTCGAACATCAGTTCTTAACGTTTTGGAATCCCCAACGCGCATAAACTCCCCGGTTTCAAGCACCCGTAATAATTTTACCTGTGTTTCATATGGCATTTCACCAATCTCATCTAAAAATATGGTTCCTTTATGGGCTGATTCAAAATACCCTTTTCGGTCTTCTCCAGCGCCAGTGTAGGCACCCTTTTTATGTCCAAATAATTCACTTTCTATAATTCCTGCCGGAATAGCACCGCAGTTTACTACTACCAATCCTTCATGAGTTCTTCTACTAAATTTATGGATCGCTTTGGCAACAACCTCTTTCCCAGTTCCAGATTCACCAGTTACCAAAACAGAAATATCTACTGGAGCAATTTGAGCTATCATTTCCAACACTTGACGAATAGCATCGCTTCTACCAATGATACCAGACCTTTTTTGTAATTTATCTAAATCAATCATGGAATGTTTCTCCTAAGCAGTTTTTTTTAATTCGTCGGCTGGGATATTCGGAATGATCTGCGCTTTTGATTTTTGTATTCAACTCAACCCCTCTCTTTCAAAAAGAGGGGCTGGGAGTGAGATCTAATCATTCAGTAACCTCCGCATGGCAATAAATTTCCCACATTGTTGAAATCAATGTTTCAATTTCAGAATGTTCGGCAGACCATTTTAATATTTCTTTTGCGTTTTCTGAGCTCGCAACCAACTTTGGCGGGTCTCCCGATCTGCGACTTTTGATCTCTGTAGGAATTATTTCTCCTGTTATTTTTCTAGCTGTGTCAATGATTTCTTGAACAGAATATCCAACTTCAGATCCAAGATTTACTGTAATTGATGGATTATTTTTTAAATAGTTCACTGAAAGAATGTGCGCTTTTGCGAGGTCTGAAACATGAATATAGTCCCGTACGCCGGTTCCATCAGGTGTTTTATAATCGTTTCCAAATACATTCATTTTATTGCGAGTTCCATTTGCTGTTTCCATCACAATCGGAAGTAAGTTATTCGGCCCTTTTTCCGGAATTCGTATCCGGCCTTTAATGTCATATCCGGCTGCATTAAAATATCGAAGTGATGCAGATCTGATTCCTTTGGATTCATATACATCCTTAAGAATTTTCTCAATGATTAATTTTGATTCGCCATAGGGATTAATAGGATTCACTGGATGTCGCTCATCAATGGGCAAATATTTAGGATCTCCGTACACAGCTGCGGAAGATGAAAACACAAAATTTTGAATGGATAAATCAACCATAGTATCAAGCAAAGTCAATGTTCCGTACACATTATTATGCATATATTTTTCAGGATTTTCAACAGATTCCCCAGCAGCTTTGAAAGCAGCCATGTGAATCACTGCATCGACACCATCAAGCGCTTTTTCATTATCTTCTCGATTCAAAATAGATCCAAGAATAAACTCGGCTCGTGTATCTACATTTTCCTTTGTGCCCATCGAAAGATCATCAAGTACTACCACTTCATATCCCTGATCTAGTAATTCCAAGCCGACATGAGCTCCAATATAACCGGCACCTCCTGTTATCAGTATTTTCATGAAGATTTGCCTCCTTCAAAAATTCCAGCCAATTCTTTTTCAAATTTCTGAATTTCATCTCTCAATTTTGCTGCTTGTTCAAATTCTAAATCATCTGCTGCTTCCAACATTTCCTTTCGCATCATTTCAAGCGCAAGCTGTTTATCCAACTGATCAAAATCTATCCCTTTGCGTTTTGTCTTTGGTTGAAACGCATCTTTTTCCTGAAGTGAATCTGCAACAGCAGTGCTATGCAAAATATCATCCATAGATTTGTAAACAGATTTCGGTTCAATATTATGGGTTATATTGTATTTCTGCTGAACTTTTCGGCGACGTTTTGTTTCACTAATGAGGTATTGCATCGCTTCAGTGATTTTATCGCCGTAAAGGATAACTGTCCCGTTTAAATGACGTGCCGCTCTACCCGCCACTTGCATTAGCGAACTCTTTGATCTAAGAAACCCTTGCTTATCTGCATCCAAAACAGCCACCAAAGATACTTCAGGAAGGTCTAATCCTTCTCTCAAAAGATTAATACCAACTAAAACATCAAATTCACCAAGACGAAGATCACGTAAAATTTTAACTCGGTCTAAAGTATGAATATCGCTATGTAAATATCTCACTCTGAGACTTAGTCCACGCAAATATTCCGTTAAATCTTCTGCCATACGTTTTGTTAAGGTTGTAATGAGACAACGTTCATTCATTTTTGTCCGGTTCTGTATTTCATTCACAAGATCATCCATTTGTCCATTTGTGCTGCGAGTTTTCACTATTGGATCAAGCAATCCGGTTGGGCGAATTAATTGCTCTGCAATTATACCATTAGCCAATTCAAGCTCACGATCAGACGGTGTTGCCGAAACATAAGTCACCTGGTTTTGCATTTTCATAAATTCATCTATTTGAAGCGGACGATTATCCAATGCGCTTGGTAGACGAAAACCATGTTCCACAAGTGTTAATTTTCGAGCACGATCGCCATTATACATTCCCTGCACCTGAGAAAGTGTGACATGTGACTCATCTATAAAAGTCATGTAGTTATCAGGAAAAAAGTCTAATAATGTAAATGGCTTTTCCCCCGCCTTTCGACCTGAGAAATAGCGAGAATAATTTTCAATCCCGGAGCAGTAACCTAGTTCCATCATCATTTCTAGATCAAAATTGGTTCTTTGTTCCAATCGCTGTGCTTCTAATAGTTTATTATTTTTTCTGAAATCCGATAGCTTTTCATCGAGTTCTTTACGAATGGTTTTAACGATTCCCTTAATTTGCTTTTTATCGGTTACAAAATGTTTTGCAGGATAAATAATGACTGAGTCCATTTCACCCAGAATTTCTCCGGTAAGGGGATCGAATCGAGTGATGGAATCCACTTCAGTTCCAAACATTTCTATTCGTGTGCAGGCCACATCGTAAGCGGGGAAAATTTCAATTACATCTCCGCGCACTCGAAAATTACCACGTTCTAGAACTGTATCGTTTCGCGCATAATGAATATGTATGAGTTTTGTAAAGACCTCTTTTCTATGAAGTGGTTTTCCTTTTACTATCCTCACAATTTGATCACGGTATTCATCTGGAGATCCAATACCATAGATACAAGAAACTGAGCTCACAACAATGACATCTTTTCGTTCCAATAGCGCAGTGGTGGTTTTCAGCCTTAGGCGATCAATTTCTTCATTCACTGCCATATCTTTTTCGATAAAAGTGTCTGTAACAGGTAGGTACGCCTCAGGTTGATAATAATCATAATACGAAATAAAATATTCCACAGCATTTTCCGGGAAAAGCTGCTTGAATTCACCATAAAGTTGTGCGGCTAATGTTTTGTTGTGCGATATAATCAATGTTGGACGCTGGACTTCTTGAATCACTTGCGCCATCGTAAACGTTTTTCCACTACCAGTTACTCCAAGTAAAACTTGATGATCCAGTTTCTGTTTTAATCCGCCCACCAATGAGGATATTGCCTGCGGCTGATCACCTTTGGGTTCGAATTCCGAATGAATCTTGAACTCTGCCATAATGTCTAAATTACGACGGATAAAAGATAAGGATCAATGGCAGAGAATTTAATTATGTTAAAAGGGTAATGTGAATAAATCCACATTTCCACCTGAAAGAATAATTCCCACTTTCTTCCTCTGAAATAAGGACTTTTCTTTCAACACTGCAGCTAGAGAAATTGCGCCTGATGGCTCAACCAAAATTTTCATCCGTTCCCAAATCAATTCCATTGCATCAATTATTTCTGCATCCGTCACAGTTATAATTCCTGTTACCATTCTTTGAATTATCGGGAAAGTAAGTATTCCAATTTGGGACCGTAATCCATCCGCAATCGTATCGACTCTTTTATTCGGGACAATTTCTCCCGCTTTCATAGACAAAAACGTATCATCAGCCCCTTCCGGCTCGGCGCCAAATACATCCGTGTTTGAATTCATCCCTTTCACCGCCAGAGCCGTTCCGCTAAGCAGTCCGCCTCCACTCACAGGCGAAATAACAGCGTCCAATTCCGGTTGACCTTCCATGAGTTCAAGCCCAGCTGTTCCCTGACCTGCAATAATGCGTTCATCATTATAAGGATGAATAACTGCCACATCTGTTTTGGATACATATTCTTGAAGAGCAGATTCACGGGAGATTTGATCCGGTTCGCAGGTGATAATTTCGGCACCATAAGATTTAACTGCTTCAAATTTGATCTTGGCTGAGTTATAAGGCATTATAACTGTAACAGGAATTCCTCGAATCTGAGCAGCTTTTGCCAAAGCGGCGCCGTGATTCCCGGATGAAACTGTTGCCACGCCTCGCTTGGCATCTTCATCGGATAAACTCAAAATTGCATTGGTCGCACCGCGAGCTTTGAAAGCACCGGCTTTCTGAAAATTCTCACATTTAAAAAACATCGTTGCCTCGGACATTTGATCCAATGTAGCAGAGGTAAGAATTGGCGTTCGATGAATGTAGGGTTCGATACGCTCATGCGCATCTTTTATATCAGCTAGTGAGACCAATTACTTTGGTTTCTGTGAAAGTTCGACAAGCACGCCACCGGTGCTATTCGGATGGATGAATATTACCAACATTCCCTCAGCGCCAACCGATGGCTCATCGGTAATCGTTTCAATACTATTATCTTTTAATTCTCTTATTGCTTCAAAAATGTTTTCTACTTCAAGACAAATATGATGCATGCCCGGTCCACGTTTTTTAAGAAATTTTACCATCGGCGAATCGACACCCAAAGCTTCCAATAGTTCAATTTTTCCATGTTCCGTATTATAAATATCTGTCGTAACCCCTTGGCCTTTCACCGATTCTGTTCCCAAATGTTGTATTCCTAAAATGTGTTTCCAAAAAGGTGCGTCTTTTTCAATGCTTTCAACAGCTATCCCCACATGTTCAATTCTAAGAATTTTCATATCAACCCCTCAATTCCAGATCTTAAAGTAATTCCTGCCCCATTTCCATCCGGAAGAACCAATTTCCCATTTTCAACGCTAACGCCTTGATATGGATCATTCGAAATCAGAAGGTTTCCATCAAGATCGGCGAAATCAACCAACGGAGATAAATGAGCAGCTGCCGTAATCCCTATAGACGATTCCACCATACAACCCAACATAATTTTTAAATCATGTTTTCTTGCAGATTCAATCATTCGCTTCGCTTCAAACAAACTTCCACATTTCATTAGTTTGATATTAATTCCATCAAAGGCATACGCTATTTTTGGAATATCTTCAGCAGAAATTGAATTTTCATCCGCAAAAATTGGAAGCGGAGACTCATCGCGTAAAACAGAAGATTCATCCAGAGAATCCGATGGTAATGGCTGTTCCACAAATTGCACATTTCGTTCCGATAACCATTGACACATTTCAATTCCTTGTGCGAGAGTCCAGCCTTCATTTGCATCTACTCGAATAGGTTTATCGGTGCAACCGCGGACTGCATTAATGATTTCTTTATCTTCATCTGTCCCAAGCTTCACCTTAATAATTGCATAGGGCTTTGCTTCTTTGATTTTTTGTGGAATTTCATCTAAATCGCCAATCGCAACAGTGAAAGAAGTTTGCGGCGTTGCATCTTTATTGGCATGTAATAACTGATGTAACGGAATTTCATCACGTTGGCACCACCAATCTAAAGCAGCCATACTCAAAGCGGACTCTAGCGCTTTAATACCTATAGTTTGGCCAGTTAATTTATTTTCCCAAGATTCATACTCATCATCTAAAGACGGAATTTCAATCCCTTTTTCTAATAGATCCACAATAGCAGAAGTGGATTCATCATATCGCTTGGACGGAGCTGCCTCTCCTCGCCCAATAAAACCATCTCCCGTCAAATAGATATACACAATATCGTAATAATTTACCGTTCCGCGTGATAAACCAAACGGATGCGTGCATTCTATTCGATATGTTGCCCAGCTTAATTCCAATTTTGCACATCCTTTAGAATGGAATCGATCAAGGATTGATCGCCAAATCGAACAAGATCGGTGGTGGGAATTCCGATTTTTGATTCAATATCAGATATGGTTTTCTTCGCTTCCTTTTCAGGTTGGTTTACCGTTAACAGATTGATACCTACAAATCGGGAAGACTTAAAAGGTTTCATAAGATCAATATATGTTGGCATGCAATCTCGGAGCTTTGCAGATGGAAACCCTGTGGTATCCGATTTTCTTACAACTTCGTGAGTCATCACAAGAAAGTCCGGCATCGATCCATGCAAAAGTCCAAGTGTAACACCTGCATAATATTGATTGGTTAAGGATCCCTGTCCTTCTACAATAATGAGATCACATTCGCCAATTTTTTCAATGGAATGTTCAATTTCACCTGCCATAAAATCTGACACAACAGCATCAATTGGGACACCATTCCCGCTCAGCAAAATTCCCGTCTGGCCCGTTCCGAGAAATTCAGCGTTCAGTCCTTTTTTCTTCAATCGGTTTGCCAATTCCCAAGCAGTGGTCATTTTTCCTGTATCGCAATCAGAGCCAACAACCAACAGAACTGGAATTTTTCGATCTTTCCATAAACCTTTCGGGAAATGAGGCGGATTGGGTGGCCGCCTTAAATCAGTGAGCGTACATGAATATTGTTCCGCCAAATTTCTTATTTCTGGGTCATCATTCAAAAAAGTGTGCATTCCACTAATGATATCACATCCACTTTCCAATGCGTGATTTATTTCTGAACGAACTAATTGAGAAATGATCCCGCCTTGAGGAGCACCACCTAATACAAGTGTATCAGGTTTAGTGTATTGCGCTTTGGCAAATGAAGAAACCACCGGAATTTTTCCACCATATCCAATAACATCTTGTGCAGTTTTCCCCGCATGCTCGGGGGAAATTACAGCGCACACGTCCTCTGGCCTGTACCTGAGAAGCATATTGCCCGTCTTATTAAGCATATAATTAAATACCCCGGAAGAAAGGATCACAAATTTCATCATTTTATTAGGATCGAAAGTTTGGCGGACGCTTTTCGATGAACGCAGTCAGTCCTTCTTTAGCTTCTTCTGTGCTAAATAATTGGCTGAAATTATTGACTTCGATATCCAATCCATCTTCTATCGAAATACCGGACCCCGCATTAATCGATGCAAGCGATTTAGCAATAGCATTGGGACTATTATGAAGCATTGTCTCTCCCATTTTTCGACATGACTCTTCAAGGTCTTTATGCGCCACCGTTGCATTCACGAGCCCAATCCGATAGGCTTCATCCGCAGAAACCATTTCGCCGGTTAAAATCATTTCGTTTGCTTTCCCTTTTCCCACAATTTTCGGCAACCGTTGGGTACCACCCCAACCGGGTATTAATCCTAACTTTACTTCCGGCTGGGAAAAAACAGCAGTGTCACTCGCTATTCGAATATGACATGCTAACGCTATTTCGCACCCTCCACCAAAAGCAAAACCATTCACAGCTGCAATGACAGGTTTCGGTGAATTTTCAATGATTGAAGTCATTTCTTGCCCGTTTTTCCCAAATTCAAGCGCTTCATTAGAATTCATTTTTGACATTTTTTTGATGTCCGCACCGGCAACAAATGCTTTTTCGCCTGCTCCGGTGAGAATAATAACACCAATGGACTCTTCAGAAATTGCATCAGTTAAAGCTTGACTCAGTTCTGACACAACCACATCATTAACCGCATTCAAAACGTCTGGGCGATTAATGGTTATGGTAGCTATTCCGTTCTGATTCTGTATCAATAATGTTTGCATCTAATTAAATACTTATTTCCAAAATACACGGCTAAATATTACCATAATGGTGAAGATTTCTAACCTACCCAAAAGCATACAAAAAGATAATAGCCATTTTCCAATCGGATGTAATAATGCATAATTTTCTGTTGGGCCAAAATCGCCAAGCGCTGGACCAATATTTCCAATTGATGATGCAGCAACACTGACAGCGGAAATGATATCTAAATCCATGGCCGTAAGGGTAATAGAAGTAATCGCAAAGATGGACACGTAAAAAAGAAAAAATCCGAGAGTATTTCGAATAATGTCCTCACTAATTAATCTTTTCCCAATTCGAATAGGAATTATTGCTTTTGTGTGTAGCATTCTTCGTGTTTCACTAGCGGCATATTTCAAAATTAACATAAATCTGATCGTTTTCATTCCACCACCTGTGGACCCTCCCATGCCTCCTATAAACATTAGGTTTAGTAATAAAAATTGAGCAAAAAAGGTCCAAAGTTCATAATCCGCAGAACCAAATCCGGTAGTTGTTAAAATAGAAACAGTTTGAAATAACGCATTCTGAAAATTACTGTGAGACCAATCATTTTTTGGAGCACCAAGTGTCAAAAAGATAATGAAAGTTATCGTCATAATTAATCCAAGGTAAAACAGAAATTCCTTATCTCTGAAATAGGTTTTTACATTTCCGGTAATTGCCCTGAAATGAAGTGTAAAATTCACACCGGCGATCATCATAAAGATGATGATTATATAATGTGTTACCGGATTTGCAAATGCCCCAATGCTAGCATTTTTTGTTGAGAACCCGCCTGTTGGCATGGTGGTAAATGCATGACAAACTGAATCAAACCAAGACATTCCGCTCATAGATAAAAGAATGATTTCAGCAAAAGTAAATCCGAGGTAAGTCATCCAAAGGAATCGAGCTGTTTCTTTAACACGTGGTCGAATTTTATCGGCAACCGGGCCGGGCATTTCTGCCTTAAAAAGTTGAACACCTCCAACTCCCAATAAAGGTAAAATTGCAATATAAAAAACTATGATACCCATTCCGCCAATCCATTGAATAAACGATCTCCAAAACAGTACACTCATTGGAAGACTTTCTATACCATTGGGTAAGTGAGGCATTGTGATTGGACTGCCAATGATAGTCGCACCGGTTGTTGTAACGCCGGACATTGCTTCAAAAAATGCGTCTGTAATATTTGGGATTGCGCCCGTCATGTAAAAAGGAATCGCAGAAATGATTGCGGTCGTTATCCAAGAAAATGCAACGATGGCAAATCCATCCCTATTGGTTAATCTGCGATCATTACGGAAAATAAACCATAATGGAACTCCAAATAATATGCAAAATCCTGAACTAAATAAAAACCCTGATTCCACACCTTCTCCATAATACCAAGAAATACCGGCGGGAATTAGAAGTGTAATTCCAAGCGATGCCATTAGCATTGCTAAGATATTAAGGATTGTTTTATAATTCATTAAGCCGAGAACAGCTTACGTAATTTCGGAATAGCTTTCTGCTTTGCAAACACAAGGACAATATCATCTTCGGTTAATTGTGACGATCCACGTGCTATACTTAAATGCCCATGGTGATTAATAATACCCACAATACTATCTTTGGGAAAATGAACCTCGGACAATGGAATGTCCATCACTTTACTTCCAGGCTCAGGACTGAATTCTAACACATCCACTTCTAATTCTTCAAATGAGGTAACCGCTGAATCTGAAAACCCACTTTTTATATTTTGCAGAATGGCATTTACGGTGGATATATTTTTACTAACCATGCAACCAATTCCAATTTCTTGAACAACAGGAAGATATTCTGTTGTATTAATGTGAATTATAGTCTGTTTTGTACCAAGATGGTGAGCTAACAATCCGCAAAGTAAATTGGTTTGCTCGCTTTGAGTTACAGAAATAAAACTATCTAATTCATGAATATTTTCAGATTTAAGGAATTCAACATCTGTTCCATCACTATTTAAAACCATGGTGTTTGGTAGCGTGGATGCAAGCCGTTCTGCTTTATCTCTATTTGCATCAATAAGCCTAACAGACATTTCATTTTGAAGAGTTTCTGCAAGGTTTCTGCCAATTTTACTTCCACCTAAAATCATAACGCCTTTCGCTTCTATAGCTTCTTTACCAAGCATTTCCATAATCTGGTCTAAATAATCCTTTTTAAAAATAAAATAACATGTGTCCCCTTCTCGGAAAATGAAATCGGACCATGGAACTTCAGTAGAACCATTTCGTGTTACTGCCACCACTCCAAATCTAAAATCTTCATTCTCTTCACAAATTTCCCGAATTGTTTTGGTCGCAATAGGACAATTTTTATCCAATCTAAATCCAATCATTTCCATTCGTCCACCTTCAAAATCCATCGCTTGTGTAGCATAAGAATGCCGCACCAATCTCACTATTTCGTCGCTGGCTGCTTTTTCGGGATGAATAACAAGATCAATGCCAAAAGATTCGGGTCGGATGATTGAATCACGTCTTGTATATTGCTCATTCCGGAGTCTTGCAATAATCTTTTTTGCACCCATTTTATGTGCTTGTTGGGATGCAATTAAGTTTACTTCGTCTGTGCGGGTTAGACTAAGAACGAGATCCGCGTCTTCAACGACGGCTTCGCGAAGGGTATTTGGACTCGCCCCATTTCCTTCGACGGTAATAACGTCTATATGATCGGAAGCTCGTTTGGTTTTGGCGGGATCGATATCAACAATCGTGATGTCATGATTTTCACCACACAACGCTTTTGCAGCATGGAATCCGACTTCTCCACCACCTATTATAACTACTTTCATTGTTCAGCTTTAAGAACCTTTAAGGCTAGAAAATCTACACCATTCCTAATAAAAACAAAAAACATCCTTACTCATATTCCCGGGAAATTTCTGCACCCAAATTCCTGAATTTTTGTTCAATATTTTCGTAACCCCGATCAATGTGATATACTCTGCTTACGTCCGTTTTACCCTCGGAAAATAGTCCGCCTAGGATAAGCGATGCGCTCGCACGTATATCCGTAGACATAACATTTGCACCCTTCAAAGAAGGTTTACCACGCACAAATGCTACATTATTTTCCACGCGAATATTTGCACCAAGTCTAATTAATTCAGGTACATGAGAAAATCTGTCATGGTAAACCGTGTCAGTAACCATCGAGGAACCCTCCGCTATCGTCATAAGCGCTATCCATTGCGCTTGTAAATCTGTTGGAAATCCAGGATACACATCCGTCGTAACATCCACCGGTTTTACACCCTTTGCTTTTTTGATGAGAATCGAATTTTCATTAATGGAGATTTCTGCGCCGACATTTTTTAATTTTTCAAGAACAATTGACAAATGGCTGGGTTCAACATTATGTAAGGTAAAATCCCCAATTGCAGCACCACAGATTAAAAAAGTACCTGCTTCAATTCTATCGGGAATTACGGTTATTTCTTGAGCAGTTAGTGATTGCACTCCTTGAATGACGAGTGTGCTGGTCCCAATGCCGGTAATATTACTTCCCATCTGAACGAGTACATCTGCCAATTGGGTGATTTCTGGTTCCATAGCAGCGTTAGTAATGGCTGTTGTTCCTTCGGCAAGGACTGCCGCCATTATGGTATTTCCTGTCGCTCCTACCGATGGAATTTCAAAATGAATTTCATTACCTTTTAATGTTTTTGCTTTTGCATTGATATATCCCTCATCCAACTGAATATCTGCACCCAATTTTTCCATGGCAGCCAAATGAAAATTCACAGGTCGAGGACCCCAAGCGCATCCACCCGGTAAAGATACTTTTGCAGAACCGAATCTGGCTAGTAACGGACCAAGAACATAAAAGGATGCTCGCATAGTTTTAACGAGCTCGTAAGGAGCAAATGGCGTGTCCACTGTGCTCCCATCAATGGTTAGCGTTCCATCTTTAAACTCAATCCCGGCACCCGTCATTTCAAGCAAACTAATCATGGTCCGGGTGTCTTTCAAATTTGGTACTTTATGAAGAATTGTTACACCTTGGGATAACAAAGAAGTTGCCATAAGAGGCAAAACTGCATTTTTTGCCCCACTAATTTCTACCGAACCAGAAAGTGATTTTTGTCCATGTATTACAATTTTATCCATAATCTTATTTAACCGACTGTATTTTAAACCATTTTAATGCAAAAATCGAACCGAAAATAAAACCCAACCCATCCGCAAACATATCGAAAACGCTGGAATCTCTCCCCGGTTGAAATGATTGCCAGGTTTCATCCATTCCCGAAACGACAATTCCTCCAATAATTAAAAAGAATATCATGCGGGGATTCGGTTTGTCAATACTGTTACATGCTAAAAGCCCAAAGAAAAAATATTCAATAAAGTGAACAACCTTATCCCATTGAGGGAATAGCTGAGTTGGAAGCGATTCTCCCGGAATTGCGGACAAACTAAAAATCGCAATGATGTATAGTCCCAATAACCACCTGAATTTCCGATTATTCATACAAAGCAATCGCTTTTGGAATTGTATTAAGTAGATCAGATGCAATCATACCACGCTGACCTAGTTCGCGAGCACAAATATCCGCCGCTTTTCCGTGTAAAAAGACTCCGATTTGCGAAGCGATAAATGGATCAAACCCTTGGGCCATTAAACTCCCCAACATTCCCGATAATACATCCCCCGTTCCACCCGTTGAAAGACCAGAGTTTCCTGATGGATTAAATATACCATGTGATCCTTTTAATGTGATAGTTGGTGCATTTTTTGCGACCAACACTCCATTAATATTTTTTGAAAGGTTGGAAGCCATTTCAGGAAAGTTATTTTCAAGATGCGTTTTGCCAACTTTTAGAATCTTACTTAATTCGCCACAATGAGGCGTTATAATAAACGGTGCCTCAACCTTGGATAGTAATTGATCATTATCATAGAATATTTCTAACGCATCTGCGTCTATAACCATCGGAATATTTGAGGTTACAACTATTTTTTCAACCATATTTTTTGTTGAAGAATGGTTTCCAATTCCCGGGCCAATCACCACGCAATCGCACCATTTTATTGCACTTTTCAACAGTTTAATGTTGTCCATTTGAAGTCGTCCTAAATCATGGTCTTCGCATGGAATGGTCATTACTTCAGTCATTTTCGTTTCAAAAATTGTATTTAGAGATTCCGGAACACATGCTTTTACCAACCCCGCGCCAGTTCGCATGGCTCCGATTCCTGCAAGAACCGCTGCTCCAGTCATCCCTTTTGATCCGGCGATTAATAGAACTTTACCCTGAGAATGCTTCGAAGAATTTCTTGGTAATTTTGGGAATAGGGTCTTCATATCAGAATCATCAAAAATTGACCAATGCATGTCTTTTTTCTTTTCAAGTAGATTCGGGAATCCAATATCTGCAGTTACAATTTCACCAGATGCATCGGGTCCATCATTATGCAACATCCCAATTTTTGGATATCCCATTGTAACAGTTTTATTCGCTGTAACGCAAATGGGATTGACTAACCCGGTATCCGCATGTAGACCGGAAGGAATATCGGCAGATAGAATCTGTGAATTTTGTTCATCCATCCAGCGTATCCAGGATGTTATTTCAGATTGCAATTCTCCTCTCACGCCAGTACCCAAAACAGCATCAATAATTAAAGAATAAGATATATTTTTTGTTGGTGAATGCGCAATGAATTGAACTTCTTGCCCTGCTTCGATGAGTTTTGAATAAAATGTTTTCGCATCTCCTGTAATGTTTGATTCTGGATATAGAGAATACACGTCTATGTTTCTTCCGCAATCTTTTAAAATCTGTGCAGCTGCAAAACCATCACCACCATTATTTCCTTTCCCACACACGACAGCAATTGCCATGTTCGCATTAGAGGCTGTTATTTCTTCTGCTAATTTTGCAATCGCCATTCCTGCGTTTCCCATTAATTGCTCTCCCGGGATTCCTTCTTTTACCATGGCCATTAAATCAAGTTCTTTGGCCTGTTTTTTCGTAAGAATTCTCATATTTTGGGTTTCACGATCGCAAAGGCGATTGCAAATTCTTCTGTGTGAGATATACTCACTTTACAATCCAAAGATTCATTGAGGTTCACGTGAGGTTCCCCTGAATCTAACCGTTGAATTTCTATCTTTTTTAAAGAAATTGTAGATTTGGGATTATAGGATAAAATTGCTTTTTTTAGTGCTTCTTTTGCAGCAAACCTCCCGGCGTAATGAATAGCTGGATTATTCCTTTTACCACAGTAAGAGATTTCACCTTTTGTAAAAATACGAGATATGAAAGAATCTTGTTCTTTGTTAATAATGCTCGAAATTCTGGGAACAGAAACAATATCTGTTCCAATGAACCAATTAGGTTCGGTTGAGTTCATTGACAATATCAAGAATTTCGGATACATCATTAATATCCCAATCTGCACCAGATTCTACCGTTCCAAATGTATCACCATATCGTGCATAAATAGTCTTAATTCCGAGCTGTTTTGCACCTTCCACATCTCGCTCCGGCCAATCTCCTATCATGATTGCCTCATCTGCTTTAACCGATAATTGATCGAGTGCCATTTCAAATGGTTTTGGTGATGGTTTTCGAACTCCCGTATCATCGAAGGTAAGTACAATATCAAACACATGATGAAGGTTTAGATAGAAAATTCTCATCCAAGCTTCGCGACGAGGCGCATCTGATACAATTGCTAGTTTTAGTCCCATTTTTCCAAGGGAAACTAATGTCTGATTTACGTTGGGGTACACTTTGAGGTTGGCTTCCCGTGCTCGGCGATAAGCTACAATTCCGGCAGCTAAAAATTTTGCATCAACTTTACCATGAATTTCCTCTAAAAATATATCAAATATTTGTTGATTCTCCCACCCTTTTGCCTCATATAATTCGAAAATTCTATCGACTGATTTATCTTGGTCAACCGTAAGACCGGCTTCAATCATGGACTCAATTCCTGCCCGAACGGCTTGTCGTTTCATTTTCATGAAATCTAACAAGGTATTATCTAAATCAAAAATAATTGCTTTTATCTTCAACAAATTTTCCTTTACAGTAAACGGACTAATTAATATATTTTATTTAACGTGGAGTTCGGATTTCTTTTATCAAATGCTCACAGGATGGACGCCAATTTCTATCATTTCTTCCGCGTTCGAGCGAATTGAGTGAAGCTGTTTTATTCCCTTTTCCTCCACACCATTCTGCAATACCAAGCTCATACCAACCCCCACCAAATTTAGGTTTTTGTTCCGTTGCTTCCCTCGCTGCACGTTTGCTATTTTCGCAATCTTCCACACCATTATATGCAGAGGCAAGTCTGAACCAAACCATTGCATCTTTCGGTTTTAATTCGGATGCGGTTTCTAAAGGACTAATTGCATCCTGAAAAAGTTCTTGATTTAAATAAACAATCCCCAATCCAATAAATGATTTGGCATAGGTTGAATCTACAATTGAGCCTTGTAGAAATGCTTGAAGCGCCGCATCATAATTCTGGTTTGCAAGATGTAAATCGCCAATCGCGCCGTACGCCTTAGAATATTTCGGATGAACTTCAATAGCTTGATTAAATGCCGCGATGGCTCCTTCTGAATCGCCTATCCTATTCTTTGCTTTACCAATTGCATACCATCCTTTGTAAAACCCGGGTTGAATATCCAGCGCACTTTGATAGTTTTCTATAGCAATGTTATCATTCCCAAGTTTTGCTTCAATCACACCAAGTTGATAAAAAGACTGATAAAATGTTTCATCAATCCCAATTGCCTTTCTGTACGATTCCAATGCAGATTCAAGATCGCCACGTTTATAATATTGATTCCCGGACAGAAAAGATCTTTTTGCTTCATTCTTGATTGCTTTCAGAGCGTTTTCATGATAAGGATTAATTCGAAGTGCATTTTTAAAACTCTCAACCGCTGCAGGCGTCTCGCCATTCCTTGAATATGCCAAGCCCATTCTAAAGGCCGCTTCCGAAAAGGTAGAAAACCTTTCAAGAATGATCCTGAATGTTTCAAGAGCCTCCGATATTTCACCATTACTGTAATAACGATTCCCCTGATTCATTAACGTATTTAATTCGCTGAGCTGTTCAAATTCATCTCGAAATTCTTGATTTTCAGGTTCCATATCAATTGCTTCTCTTAAAAACTTCCCTGTATTGGTTAAATCACCTTTCCGCAGGCTTACTCTTGAAAGACCAAGAAATGCCAGAGAAAATGATGGGTCCATATCTAGAGCACTTTTAAAAAGGGATTCTGCAATATCAATATTACCTTTTGCAAGTTCTTCCTGAGCACGCGCATGATCCGCCATTGGATCTTGGGAAAAACACATGGCTGAAACCATCAGGATAAATATGAGATTTTTCTTTAATTTCATGTGAATTTTGTTCCTTTATTAATATTCAGTGCCGAAAGCCGGACTCGAACCGGCACGGGGTTTCCCCCACTGCCCCCTCAAGACAGCGTGTCTACCAGTTCCACCACTTCGGCTAAACATTTATTGGTCATTTTGGGGATAAATTTGCACCCCTGGGAGTGATAATTCAGCCCCGGGTGCTAAAGACCCTTCTTCAACGGCTTCCTGAAGAATTGATGTGGATGAGTCTCCACTTAAAGATGAGCCCACTAAACTAATCAAAATAGCCAATGCCATGAACATCACTACAAGCCAAGTCGTAATTTTGCTCAGCATAGAAGCCGTTCCGCGAGATCCGAGGATAGCATTAGATGCTTGCCCTCCAAATGAACCGGCAAGCCCTCCGCCTTGACTGGCTTGCATTAATATACTTGTCACCAAAAATAGGCTGACAATTGTATGAATTGTAATGAGAAATCCTAACATATTTTTTTTACTCCCTGATACTGGTTTCTACTTTTGTAATAATTTCCGAAAATGATTCCGGTTCCAAACTAGCGCCGCCAATTAAAAAACCATCTACGCCATTCGCAAGAATTAATTCACCAACATTGGTTGATTTAACAGAGCCTCCATATAAAACCGGAATTGTACTTCCAAAGTCTCCGAGGGTTTGTTGAACAAGATTTTTTACCAAACCATGAGCATCCTCAATTTGATCTACCGATGCATTTTCTCCGGTACCAATAGCCCAAACCGGTTCGTATGCTATAAGAAATCCATTCACGTCAGATATATCTTTTAACCCATTCGAAATTTGCTTTTCTAGCACGTCTTTCATATTTCCGGCTTGTCTTTCTTCTAGAGTTTCCCCTACGCAAAATATGGGTCGTAAGCCCGCTAAAAAAGCAAGGTGCATTTTCTTGTTAATCCATTCATCAGATTCGCCAAAAATGTGACGTCTTTCAGAATGTCCAAGGATAACGTATGTCACTCCACACGCTTTCAGCATTTCGGAAGAAATTTCCCCGGTAAATGCACCGGATCCTTCCCAATGCATATTTTGGGCACCCAATAACCACGATTCTCCCTCAAGAGATTTTCCCATGTCAAACAGCGCCGTAAAAGGCGGGCAGAATATAACCTGCGCTTTTTCCATATTCAAATTCAATTTGGACGATTTTTCGAGGAAAAATTGTGCTTCTTCACTCGTTTTATTCATTTTCCAATTTGCCACTACAAAAAATTTCGATTTCATATTATTGCTCCAATACTTCTAATGCCGGTAAGGTATTTCCGCTTAAAATCTGTAACGATGCGCCACCGCCTGTAGAAACATGACTCATACTATGGTTTAGACCAAATTGATTAAGAGCCGACGCAGAATCGCCACCACCCACAACGGAAATTGATCCGTTTTCTACCGCGTCTGCCATTGCATTTGCAACACCTAATGTTCCCTTTTCAAATCCCGGAACTTCAAACACTCCCATAGGTCCATTCCAAAATATTGTTTGTGAATTCATTATTTCATTTCGAAATCTTTCAATAGTCTCCGGACCAATATCTACTCCTACTTTATTTTTCGGTAATTCTTTCGAAGAACAGACTGATATTTTTTCGTCTTTTTTTATGCTATTCACACATTTAATATCTGTGGGAAATAGAAATTTTACCTTGCGTTCATGCGCAAGCCCAATAATTTCTTTTGCAGTTGACAACATAGCGTCATCCACAAGTGAAGTTCCAATTTCCATCCCTCGTGCCTTTAAAAATGTGAACACCATACCGCCACCAATTAATATGGTGTCAGCTTCCATCAGAAACCGTTTAATTAATGCCACCTTTGTTTTTAGTTTCGCACCTCCTAAAACAAGGGTAAACGGTTTTTTGGGTTTGGTCATAATTCCATTTAGAAAATGGATCTCTTTTTCCATAAGATGACCTATGCCTTTAAGCTGTAAGTGTTTCGCAATACCCGTATTCGAAGCATGAGCCCGGTGAGCAGTTCCAAATGCATCATTGATATAAATGTGAGCGTGCTTTGCCAAAATTCCGGAAAATTTCGGATCATTTTTTTCCTCACCCGAGTGAAAACGTACATTTTCTAATAAATGAATTTCACCCGGTTTCAGTCCTAGGGAAACATCCAAAGCGTCTCTCGACACACAATCATCAGAAAATTTTATGGGCATTTCAAATAAATCCGCCAACGTTTCGCCAACAGGGACTAAACTATATTTATTATCAGGCTTCCCATTCGGACGGCCAAGATGTGACATTAAAATAATCGCAGCTCCTCGGTTCATACAATCCTTAATTGTTGGTAAAGCGGCACGAAGACGAAAATCGTCTATAACACGTTCTCCATCCATGGGAACATTAAAATCAACGCGGATCAGTACTTTCCGATTTTTTACATCAAAATATTTTAATGATTTTATCATGTTTTCTCAGTGGGTCTTGGTGTTGCACACGTCAAGGCAATCACTTTTTTTGTACCACATTTTTTCAACGCGATAGCTGCTGAAGACATAGTGGATCCGGTTGTCAATACATCATCGATCAACACAATTGTTTTATCCTTTACATTCCGACGAACCACAATCGCATCGGCTAAATTTTGAATACGCTCTTGTTTATTAAGTTGTGTTTGACTTTCAGTAAATTTGGTTCGACGCAACACATCAGTTCGTACAGGACAATTCCAAGATGTGGAAAGTCCTTTTGCTATAAAATCTGCCTGATTGTATCCGCGTTTCCGTTTTTTAACTGTGTGAAGTGGAATGGGAATAAGCATATCAATTTCACGTATATTATCCACCTGAATCGTTTTTCCCATGAGTTTACCCAATTGAGTTCCAACTCCAGCATAATCACTGTATTTCAATAAATGAATGACCTGTTGTAGTTCATCATCAAAAAACCAACATGAGAATGCTGCATCTATTCCTTCAGAGCAGGACATTGATTTTATCCAATTACCGAATTGAGTTTGTCTCAATTTATTTAAACATGTGCCACATACAAGATTACTTCCGGTCATCATATCTCCGCACGATTTGCAAAGATTCGGATAAACCAAGTCCGAAAGTACGTTAAAAGGTAATGTAAGTGCTGAAATCATATTAGTAAACCTACATAATTCCCTACAATACGCACACGTTTTGTATGGTTATTTTTCTTTAGTTTCCGATGATGGCTGAAACAATAAAAACATTGCGTTCGCAAGTCAATTTTCAAGATCTGATGCTGGTGAGGATTCATGAAATCCTTTTGGTTGCAAGCCCATACGATGCATTTATTTTGGAAGAAGAAGGAGGACTTACGCAACAGATTCTTTATGAATATCTTGGAATGAATTTGAGCTATGCCCCCCGTGTTTGGCATGCAAAAAGTGCTACAAAAGCATTGGATATGCTTTCTCATCGAAAATATGACATGGTTATTGTGATGATGAGAATTGCGGATATGGATCCGGTGACTTTTGGTTCAAAAGTAAAAAAATTATTCCCCAAAAAACCAGTCATCTTGCTTGCTTTCGATCCCTCAGAAATTAAGCAAATTCCGGAAAAGAGGTTGACGAAATCCATCGATAAAATATTTATTTGGTCCGGGAATGCTAATGTATTCCCTGCAATTATAAAATATTATGAAGATAAGAAAAATGTTAAGCGAGATTATAAGATTGCTGATATAAGATGTATTATTGTTGTGGAGGACAATCCTAGGTATTATTCTATTCTTCTTCCGTTATTATATAAAATCGCATTGAAACATGCACGAAATCTTATCAACTCTAGCCTTTCGGATGCAGATAGAATTTTGATGTTTCGGGCCCGTCCTAAAATTTTGCTCACTTCTACTTACGAAGAGGCTATCGATTATTACAAGAAATATCGGAATAATATTCTTGGAATTGTGTCAGATGTTCGTTTCCCAATGAGTGGAAAACTAGATCCGGATGCCGGTGTAAAGCTTACAAGGTTTATTAAAGAATTGGATCCAGATATGCCAATCATTCTCCAATCAACGAACCAAGATCAGGAGAAAGAAGCCCAAAAGGCAGATGCACAGTTTTTGCATAAACATTCCGGAAATCTGCTACAGGAAATAGAAAAATTCATTGTAAATAATTTTGGTTTCGGTGATTTTGTATTTCGAACATCAAAACAAAAAGAAATATCCAGAGCAACTGATCTCATATCGCTTAAAAAAGCAATAAAACTCGTTCCTGGGAAAAGCCTTGAATTCCACGCATCACGAAATCATTTTTCAAACTGGATTGCTGTAAGAGGAGAATTCAAAATCGCTTCCAAATTAAGATCGATGAAAATCCATCATTTTGATAAGACCGAAGATTTACGAAATATTTTAATTGAATTTATTGATAAAGCCATCCTAGAACAGCATAAAGGTCGAATTGCCGCATATTCGAAATCTTCGAGAGAAAAGAAAATGAACTTTACCCGGATATCTACCGGGTCTTTGGGTGGAAAAGCACGAGGGCTTGCATTTGCAAATTCAATGTTAATGGAATCCGGTATTCCCGAAAAATATCCGAATATCCTAATTCGAATTCCCAATATTTCCGTGATTGGTACAGATGAATTCGATCAATTTATGGGTGATAATAATCTTTGGCAAAAAGTAGTAACAGATAAATCAAACTCATCCATTAACAGACTTTTTCTAAAAGCATCTCTTCCTACAGAATTGGAGAAACTTCTTAAAAATTTTCTCAATGATGTAAAATATCCATTAGCCGTGCGATCGTCTAGCTTGTTCGAAGATTCACAATATCAACCATTGGCAGGTATGTATGCGACCTACATGATTCCCAATGCAAATAAGCATAAGAAAGATCGATTACATCAGCTTTGTAATGCCATTAAACTTGTGTACGCTTCTATGTTTTACCAAGAACCGAAAGCACTCATCGAATCTTCTGTCCATAATCTTTCTGAAGAAAAAATGGCAGTAGTTTTAATGGAATTGATCGGAAAAAAATATGACGATATCTTTTATCCAACTATCAGCGGATCGGCACAAAGTTTTAATTATTATCCCGTATCTTATATGGAACGAGAAGAAGGTGTTGCGTTTGTAGCGCTTGGGTTAGGGCGCACTGTTGTAGAAGGTGAAAAAGCACTTCGGTTCTCCCCAAAATATCCAGCTATTCTACCTCAATATTATTCTATCAAAGCAACCATAGATAGCTCGCAAAACAGCTTTTATGCACTCAATCTCACTCCCAATAAAAAACTTTTATCCAAAGGTGAAAAGGGGAATCTGAAGTCCTATAAATTAAGCCGCGCGGAAAAAGACGGAGAACTAAAATGGGCAGCAAGTGTGGTCTGTGGGCAAGATAACGTGATTCGTGAATCTCTTCGCTACCAAGGAACCCGCGTTATCACTTTTCCATCAGTTTTGAAATGGAATACCATTCCATTAACAGATATAATTTTAGACCTCCTTGAAATTGGAGAAAATTCACTCGGCTGTCCTGTAGAAATTGAATTCGCATCTAATGTGTATGACGAAGATGACAAACCCTCGGAATTTTGTCTTCTTCAAATCAAACCTTTAGTAACGCGCTCTTTGGACCGTTTCGAGGAGTTGGAGTCTAGTTCTCCAGAGAACATCATCTGCAAAAGCGAAGCAGCTCTTGGGAATGGAATCATTCAGGGAATTCAAGATATTATCTTAGTTGACCCCCAAGGTTTTGATCCTGCACATACAAAAATAATGGCTAAAGAAATTGAATTTCTAAACATCAAACTTGAAGGAAAACCGTGCATATTAATGGGGCCTGGCCGATGGGGATCCGCAGATCATTGGTTGGGAATTCCGGTAAAATGGCAACAAATTTCTAATGCAAAGGTCATTGTTGAACTTGGGATCGAGGATTTTCCGGTTGATCCATCTTTTGGGAGTCATTTTTTCCAAAATGTTACCAGCATGCGTATTGGGTATTTCACAGTTAATCATAAAAAGAAATCAGATGATTGTAATTTGAAGTGGATAAAATCTCAACATACCCAAAAGAAAAAGAAATATACCAGATTGATTCACCTTGAAAACCCTCTCCTCGTAAAAATTGACGGACGAACAGGGACAGGAATTATCCAGAAACCAGTTGAACAGAAGATGGAATTAATGGACGAACAAGAGTCGTCCGGGATTTAGGCTTTTACACGACTCCTTGGTCAAGCATTGAATCTGCGATTTTGATAAATCCGGAAATATTTGCACCTTTTACATAATTCACCGCATCACCTTCTTTACCATGTGTCACACAAGCTGCATGGATATTTTTCATAATGGAATGCAATTTTTCATCCACTTCTTCTCGCGTCCAAGAAAGCCGCATAGAATTCTGACTCATTTCCAATCCTGATACTGCAACACCTCCAGCATTTGCTGCCTTTCCCGGACCAAATAATATACCAGCTTTTTGAAACACTTCTACCGCATCAGGCTCTGTAGGCATATTGGCACCTTCCGCAACCGCTTTACAGCCATTCTTAACGAGTGTTTTTGCATCGCTTACATTAATCTCATTTTGCGTGGCGCAAGGAAGCGCAATATCGCACGATACTTCCCACGGACGTTTTCCTTCGAGATAATCAATCTTGTATTTTTCGGCGTATTCTTTAATGCGTCCACGTTGGACATTTTTTAAATCCATAACGTAGGCTAGTTTTTCGCTATCAATCCCATTTTTATCATAAATGCTACCACTGGAATCTGAAAGTGTAACCACTTTTCCACCAAGCTCAATCACCTTTTCAGTTGCATACTGCGCTACATTTCCAGATCCTGACACAGCCACCGATTTTCCTTTAAACGATTCATTTTTGGTTTTAAGCATTTCATTGGTGAAATAAACACAGCCGTACCCCGTTGCCTCAGGACGGATTAGACTGCCGCCCCAATTCAATGATTTTCCGGTTAGCACTCCGGTAAATTCATTCCGAAGTCTTTTATATTGTCCAAACAAAAAACCAATTTCCCGACCGCCTACACCAATGTCTCCGGCAGGAACATCGGTATCCGGACCAATGTGACGCTGTAGTTCTGTCATAAATGATTGGCAAAAACTCATGACTTCATTGTCAGATTTACCCTTGGGATCAAAATCCGATCCGCCTTTTCCTCCACCCATTGGAAGTGTGGTGAGACTGTTTTTAAAAACTTGTTCGAATCCGAGAAATTTTAAAATAGAAAGATTTACAGATGGATGAAAGCGAAGCCCGCCTTTGTATGGACCAATTGCAGAATTAAACTCGACTCTAAATCCACGATTGATTTGAACTTCCCCCCGATCATTTCTCCAAGGTACACGAAACATAATAACACGCTCGGGTTCAACGATTCTGTCCAACACTTTTGCATGCATATAATGCGGATGATCTTTCAGAAAATCCCAAAGTGACTCGACAACCTCTGTAACTGCCTGTAGAAATTCCGGTTGATCCGGATTTCGATTTTCAACTGAATTCATATACGTTTGCATTGAATTTGACATGATTTATTCTCCTTCATTGTGAGTAAATTTGTTCAATAACTATGATATTTAGATCAGAAAATTACATAATAAAGTCTATCCTGTCACATAAACTTTTGCAGTATTTTCCATTGATTTAAGTAAGGGTAACGAATAATTTCCTCCCCAGTTTTGGCGGAGTAGATCCCCGCAAGGTGCGGGGCAGGACGCTTCAGTGATATTTTATTTGGCGGAGTAGCTCAGCTGGTTAGAGCAGCGGAATCATAATCCGCGTGTCGGGGGTTCAAATCCCTCCTCCGCTACCAAAATAGAAATCCCCGTTCTTTGGGGATTTTTGTTTTATGGACCGCCTACTTTTTTATTCTGAAAAAAACTCCCATCATTTAAAGTACGGATTTGTTAACCGATTTTCACGATTGCTCTAGGGGTGGGATATGTCTCGCCCCTACAAGCTTTAAGCTGGTTTTTTAAACACCATCAGCCGATAGGTTTTATATTTTATAAATGTTTCCGCATTTAGGTGACCTGAAAAATAAATGCGATTAATTTTTTCGTACCGTTCTCTGAATTTCCATCGAAACAGTTTCATCAGTTTCGGATAGTGGCTGTCAAAGTATTTACCAGAAATTTCGCCAACGGGACCTGCAACCTTTTCTACAAAATCTTCTAATATCGTCATCGTTTTGGCGGTGTCTTCCGTGATGTCAATATCTACAATTTGTTCGAAATCTGTTTTTTCTATGGCTTCCTTAAAAAACGGGAATCTATGTCCACCTCCCAGTGGAACTTCCCCCTCAGCCGGAACTGTGAAAAAGTCGCAAATAAGAAGATGCCCTCCCGGATTTAACATGTTAAATGTTTGGTCCAGCGCACGCTCCACCGGCACATATTGAAAACTTTCACTAAACTGAATTTGATCGTACATCTTATCCGTTTTGAGGTCTTCATATTTGCATCGGAAAATTTCCGTCTCATCTCCTACTTTTTCGTGAATGGCGTCTGAGAGATAACTACTTGGCGAAACACAATCCACCTTAAAACCGTTATCCAACAATCGTCTCGCCAGATTACCCGATCCGCTACCAACATCAAGAATCGTGTGGGTACCTTCCTGAATGTTCTCAATAATCAGATCGGAATGATATTCCTGAGATTTCCGGAAATTGAGTCCTTTCGGCTCGAGTCCATCTTTAAATAATCCATAATGTAAGTCTTCTGTATCGAAGAAAAACCTACCAATGAGCAGACCGATTTCCAGCCCCGCTTCTTTTGAATCTACTTTGTGTTTATGTGCCATAATGAAAGCGCTGAACTTAGGGTGTCCTACCAAGGAAATAAATAAATTTAATGATGACGAAGCAAAATCTTTCATTTTATTGCAAATTTTCACCATCTTTCTTTCTATTTTCTATTAAGATTACAACTAAATAAATCATACCTATAAATTATGAATAGCCATTTTTTTGACCCCTTTGTGTTTCCCCTGTTACGGGGGAAATCCTTTTACTTTATCCCCTGTCATAGGGGATAATCGAAGTGCGATCCATACATTACCCAACAAGCAAATAATTTATTGAAAGAAATGAACATTTATTTAATTTGGTTTTGCAATAAGGATAAATACTTATGAATCTTCCACTATTTCAACCCTTTGCCAATGAATGGATAACATTCGGTATATTTTTTATCGGAATCCTTTCTATGGTAGCCACTGCAGAATTATTGCTTTACAAAAAGAATGTACATCCTGAATTTGTTAGAAAATTTGTTCATGTACTTGTCGGGATTCTAGTTTCCACCTGTCCATTTATTTTCGAATCAAACCTTCCGCCAATGGCGCTCGCTGGTATTTTCATCGTCGTGAATTTTCTTTCTCTCAAATCAGGGAAATTGAAAGGCATGCACTCAACAGATAGAGTTACATACGGCACCGTTTATTTTCCGATTGCTTTCCTGATTCTTGCTACATTTTTTTGGGAAAAACCGATAACCTTAATTTTAAGTATGCTGGTGATGTCGCTTTCAGACACAGCAACCGGAATTTCCGGATCAAAGGCAGATCATCCACGAATATTCACGTTGTGGAAAGATTCAAAAACTCTGGAAGGATCCACAGTGATGTTTCTTACAACATTTCTGATTGTTTATGTTGGAACAGATTTTTTTGCATGGATTTTCGGTGCAGCATTTTTTATTCCGTTACCGAATCTTATCAGCCTCGCCGGATTTGTTGCAATGATGGCAACACTGGCAGAAGCTGTATCTTGCGAAGGTTCGGACAATCTGTCCGTTCCGCTGGTTGCAGCCATTACCTATGAGCTCTATTTAATCAATTATACGCATGGGACTCTTCCGATATTTATGCTCTGGACGGTGGGTTCTGGGATCATATTTTTATACGCTTTCAAATTAAGAACACTTTCGGCAAGCGGGACGGCAGGCGCTTTTTTAATGGGCGTTTTGGTGTTTGGGGTTCAGGGAGTTTATGGCATAGTTCCACTATTGACTTTTTTCTTACTTTCATCCTTTCTATCTAAGATTGGAAACAAACAAGAGAACACGTTTCAAAAAGGATCTCAAAGGGACATCATTCAAGTATTAGCGAATGGCGGCGTTGGAATGCTGATTTTACTTTGGAATTTTTTCTACCCTTTCGAAGGTGCATATCTCATTTTCCTCGGAAGTATCGCAGCAGCAACGGCGGATACGTGGGCAACAGAAATCGGGTTTTTCAGCCGGTCAAATCCGCGGAAAATTTCGACATTCAAACAGGTAGAAAAAGGAACTTCCGGTGGGGTAACACTCATTGGAACATTTGGATCTTTTCTGGGGGCCGGTGTAATAGCCGGAGTTGGATTATTGCTGGGTGTGGATCCTGAACTCTTTTGGATTATTACCGCCGCGGGGTTCATTGGGAGTATTGCTGACTCTATTTTGGGAGGAACCGTTCAGGCGCGGTTTTATTGCAAATCCTGTGAAAAAGAAACCGAAAAACGGAGGCATTGTAGTGGCGTAACTCAGCATGTAAACGGATTCAAGTGGATGGATAATGATATGGTGAATTTTCTAAATACTATAACGGGAGCAGTGGTAACATATTTTTCCGTCCTGATTTAGTTTTTTTATCCCAATAGTTTTTAAACCTTTACCATTAGCTCTGCGTGCATTCTGGTTATAGAACTAAAAAAGGGCTCCCTAAAGAGCCCATTTTTAGTTGCCATTCTACAGAAAATTTTAAATGACTTTGTAAACCAGCAAACCCACCATTACAATCAGGGAAATAAAGATCAGCGACACTCCCATGTTGCCATTCTTGATTTCTTCCCATTCATCAATATCGGTGGAAAGCCAGTCGAAAACCTTTAATGCGATTCCTACGCCAAAGGCAAATCCCACAGCAGCCACAACGGACCAACCGAGTGCTCTTCCGTATGTCAAAAAAAGTCCCTCAAGACTATTTGGATCTAACATGCAACCTCCTTATTAGAGTGTTTGAATTGAATCTTTAATTTGCCGCATGAATTCCGCTGAATCAATCCTGCCTTCCACCATTCTGAGTATCTGTTCTTCAGTAGCGGCGGCCGAAACAATCATCGGTGTTTTTCCCATGGGCACATTAACTGTAATAAAAACTTTTTCAAGGACAACAGGATTATATCCCTCTTTTTTCTTTGCTAACGATTTTTGATGCAATATCGCCTGACCGGCCGAAATAAAGCCGATAATCATAACCATCTCAAAATTATTTCTATTACTGTCCAGAATAAGACTAAAATTTTTCGCGCCTTTATCGTTTGATGTCAAATTCATATTCTGTGTTTCAGAATTGATTCTGTAATATTTACAGGTGGCGGTCACCTTCTTGTAAAATGCGTAGTTGGCATTCAGTCCATCGGATATCAAAAGAATTGCAAAGCCGAGCAATAAAACTTTCCGTGTGACTTTTAAGTGGTTTTGGTTTATCATAGCGAAGCGGAATTTTACAGGATTTATCTGCTTACCTCAAAGACTTTTCCTCGCTTTATTACAGCGCGGATTGGAAGCGATTTATTTCTATTTGGAATATCCTTCAAAGCTGATACTTCCCAGATGATCAAGTCGGCCTGTTTTCCGATTTCAATTGAACCAACGTTGCTTCCAATTACCAAAGATTGCGCCGCATGATACGTTGCCGATGCAAATGCTTCTTCGACTGTCATATACATTTCATCTATGGCGAGGGAAATAATGTAGGGCATAGAATTAATTCGGCAACTCCCCGGATTAAAATCCGTTGCAAGCGCAACGGTGATTCCTTCATCAATCAGTTTTCGTGCCGGCGCATATCCTTCTTTTCCAAGGAAATGGGTGGTTCCAGGCAAAAGTGTGGCAATTACGTTTTGCTCCTGCATAGCTCGAATTCCCGCGTCGCTGATTGCCATCAGGTGATCTGCTGAAATCGCCTCAACCTCGGCAGCCAGTTCAGCAGCACCGGAATCCTCAAATTCATCCGCATGCATTCTAAGCTTCATTCCATTTTCTTTTGCAACGGTCAAAATCCGTCGTGATTGGTCGGCGCTAAAATATCCATTTTCACAGAATACATCGCAAAAGATTGGGATTCCCTGTTCTGCTACCGCCGGAATCATTTCATTACAAATGAGATCAACATATTCTTCAGGATTATGCTTAAATTCCGGTGGAGTAGCATGGGCCCCTAAAAAAGTTGGTATCATGTCAATTGGATGGGATTTATTCACTTCATCAATAACTTTAAGTGATTTCAGTTCTGAGTCTGTATTTAGACCATATCCGCTTTTTGCTTCAATCGTTGTTGTACCCAATTCCAGGAAAACATCCATGCGTTTTGCAACGCGATTTATCAACGCATTTTTCGACGAATCCCGCACTGCCCTAATACTGGAATTAATCCCGCCCCCGTCTGCTGCTATATCTTCGTAGGATGCGCCGGCAAGTCTCCGAGCTATTTCATCTTCTCTGGCGTCCACGTATACCGGATGCGTGTGCGGATCCACAAATCCCGGGGTGACCAGTCCACCGGCACAATCGAATGACTTGCCTTTTGCTTGTTCGGAAATCTTCCCGTCGCGAACAAAGATATTGGAATCATCTGATATTTCGACCTTTCCCGAATCGGGATTGTAGGATGCGATACTTCCTATATTTTCGAGAATCATTATTTGGTTGGATTATGAATATGCATTAAGATTTTCTTATTGCTTTTAATTCAGAATTATTCACTGTCTTAATGTTCTTCATTTTTGTCCCGCTTTTTATTCCCCCCTATTAAGCAGGGGGTATAGTAAAATCATCCGAGCCCCATCCTGTAATCGGAGGGGATTTAGAGAAAGTAATAAGATATAAAGCATCATAATTTCTTAATCATTGGAATATCCACATTCCAGTCCTTAGCATTTAGGATAGCATCTTCGTATCCTGCATCTGAGTGACGCATAATTCCCAAACCCGGGTCGGTGGTCAGCACCCGCTCAAGACGTTTTTCCATTTCAGGGGATCCGTCGGCACAAATCACCTGTCCGGCATGAATCGCAAGTCCCATGCCGACGCCGCCACCGTGATGAATCGAAACCCACGTTGCACCACTCGCGGTATTCGCCAAAGCGTTCAATAATGGCCAATCTGCAACTGCGTCTGAACCATCTTTCATGGATTCTGTTTCGCGATACGGCGACGCGACCGAACCGGTATCCAAATGATCTCGACCGATTACAATCGGCGCCTTCAAATCCCCGCTGGCAACCATGCGATTCAGTTCTACGCCAAACTTTGCTCTCTGCGTATAACTCAACCAACATATTCTTGACGGCAACCCTTGGAATTGAATTTTTTCTTTCGCCATTCCGATCCAGCGTGACAGTGTTTCATCCTCCGGAAAAAGTTCAAGCACACGCTCGTCTGTCTTGTAAATATCTTCCGGATCACCTGAAAGCGCTACCCAGCGGAAAGGGCCCTTCCCTTCGCAAAACAGCGGACGCACATATGCCGGGACAAATCCGGGGAAATCGAACGCATTTTCAACGCCGGCTTTTCTTGCCTGACCCCGAAGATTGTTACCATAATCAAAGGTAATCGACCCTTTTTTCATAAGATCCAGCATTCCCTGACAATGTTCACCCATGGCGCGAAAACTTTCTGTGATATATTTTTGCGGATCAGATTTCCGTAGTGCAAGCGCTTCTGCGTAAGACATTCCATTCGGAACGTATCCATCCAATTCATCATGAGCGGAGGTCTGATCGGTAACCAAATCCGGGATGAGGTCCATTTCAGCGAATTTTGGTACAAGGTCGGCGGCATTGCCCAAAAGCCCAATAGAGAGTGGCTTTTTCTCTTCTGCGGCATTTTGGGCCATGGAAACCGCTTCGTTTAAATCTTCGGTAGAAACATCCAGATATCGCGTTTCCAAGCGGCGCGAAATGCGGTGTGGATCAATTTCAATGCAGATGGCGACACCGTTATTCATTGTCACAGATAAAGGCTGAGCGCCGCCCATGCCACCGAGCCCGGCGGTGAGAACAATTTTGCCCGTCAAATCAGCATTGTAATGAGTTTTTCCAGCTGCGGCAAATGTTTCGTAGGTACCCTGCAAAATTCCCTGTGTTCCAATATAAATCCACGAGCCGGCTGTCATTTGCCCATACATCATCAATCCTTTCTTATCGAGCTCATTGAAATGATCCCAGTTTGCCCAGTCCGGCACAAGATTGGAATTGGCGATTAGCACCCGTGGCGATGTGGTGTGCGACTTGATAACACCTACGGGCTTACCGCTTTGCACCAATAGCGTTTCATCCGGTTTCATTCTTTTCAGTGTTTCAAGAATGGAATGGAAACACTCCCAATTCCGGGCGGCTTTTCCTTTGCCACCATACACAACAAGTTCATCAGGATTTTCGGCCACATCCGGATCAAGATTATTTTGGATCATACGGTACGGCGCCTCGATCTGCCAGTTAGCACAGGTGAGGTTTGTTCCGGTTGGGGCGTGAATTTCTTTTGGCATAATGTACCTAGTTTGAGAGTATGAATTTATTCAAATGTACGGTATGAACAAAGGTGGCGGGTGAAAGAATTTGAATGCTCAATCCATGCATCATTCGCATTAATGAGATTAGAAATTATAGCCACAAGTAAGTTTAGAAATGATTCACTTTGCTCATCATTTCTACCCTTAGGTTTGTTAGCTTCCTAAACGACAAAAAAAGAAGTGCTTAAAATAAAAGAAGCCCCCAAACGGGAGCTTCTTTTTTTAGGGGATTGATGTTATAAGTTAAACTTTTTGACCACGAGCGCGCATTTCATTCACCACTTTGCGAATGCCGCGCTTATCAATGATCCGAAGACCATGCGTGGAAACATTCAGCGAAATAAATCGCCGTTCGTCTGCTAGCCAAAACTTTTTCTTTTGTAGGTTAATATTAAACCGCCGACGGGTTCTATTCTTCGCATGGCTCACATTATTCCCGAACATCGGTTTTTTTCCTGTTACGTCACACATTCTACTCATAATTATTTTCTTTGTTTAATGTTAAAAAATGCGGGCGAATTTAATCTCAGGAATGGAATTCGCAAAACCAAAATTACTCTGGTTTGTATTTTTTGTAAACATCATTGCCAGCTTTTTTAATTAAATCAACCTTGCATCTATTTTTATCCCCTTCATATCTCCCCAAATTGGGGAAAATTAATGGATCAGAGGAAATTGAAAAACGTTTGAAAATAGTACATTCTTTTTAAGAAAATAATCTTTATTTCAGTAATACCCATTTCAGCAATAAATTCCTTCCCACTGTGATACTGCGTACATCCACCCAATCAGACCTAAGCACTATTGTTTCCTTCAATTCTGCTATGGCAAAAGAAACTGAAGGAAAAATGCTTGACCCCTCAGCAATCGAATCCGGTGTTCTGTCATTAATTGAAGATAACTCGAAAGGATTTTATCTACTTGCTGAAAAAGAAAATCGAGTGATTGGTCAACTTATGATAACCAAAGAATGGTCTGATTGGCGAAATGGTAATTTTTGGTGGATCCAATCTGTGTATGTTCTACCTGATTATAGAGGTAAAGGCGTGTATCGCGCTTTGCACGAGAAAGTAATTGAATTGGGGAAAGCAGAAAAAGACGTCTGCGGAATACGACTATATGTGGATAAAGAAAATAAAGGCGCTCAGGAAGTGTACAACAAAATGGGAATGAAAGAATCCAATTATATATTTTTCGAAGAAGATTGGTTGAAGGGTGAATAAAAACGCATTCTTTCCTCTAATCTTTGTGTCATAAAGGCAGAGGGGTACCGCGAATTCGCTATTTATTAACGTATTCAAACAAATAAAATAATGAAAATCGGAAACCTTAATATTGATTTTCCGGTATTTCTGGCGCCGATGGCCGGAGTTACCGATCATTCCTTTCGCATTTTGTGCAAAGAAAAAGGTGCCGGATTGGTGTATTCCGAATTTGTGTCTGCGCATGGAATAATTCGGGAGAACGAAAAAACACTGGATATGATTCGGTTTGTGGAAGCAGAACGGCCGATCGGTATTCAAATTTTCGGCGATTCTTCTGAAGTTATGGCAAAAGCGGCGAAGGTAGTGTACGATAAATTTATGCCTGATCTCATCGACATTAATTACGGATGCCCCGTTCCAAAAGTAACAAAAAAAGGCGCCGGATCTGCTGCACTCAAAGATCTATGCCTCATGGACGACATAACATCCGCCGTGGTCGAGTCTGTTCCAGAAATTCCTGTTACCGTTAAAATGCGAGCCGGATGGGACAGCAATAATATCGTATCCACTGAGGCAGGTCCCCGACTTGAAAAAATCGGGGTTAAGGCAATTGCGCTGCATCCGAGAACAACCAAACAAGGTTACAAAGAAACTGCTAATTGGGAATTGATAAAAGAATTAAAGGAAGCATTGTCAATTCCGGTTATTGGAAACGGTGACATTAAAACGCCCGAGGACATCTTGCGAATGGTCGAAGAAACAGGCTGTGATGCCGTGATGGTCGCCAGAGCCGCTTTAGGAAATCCCTGGTTTTTTGAGCAATCCAGCTCCATTCTAAAAGGAATGAAAAATGCAATCGAACCTTCTACTCAGGATAAAATCACCACGTGTATTCGCCATCTTGATTTGTTGATTCAAAACCGAGGCACGCGGATTGGAACCAATTTAATGCGGAAACATTTCGGCTGGTATATCAAGGGATTTCCAGGTGCCTCTACCCTGCGCCAAAACCTTGTAACTTCCAATAACTACACAACCATGGTGGAACTATTGAATGAAGTTTCAAAACCGGCAGAATAAAACCTGCAAATCTATGTTCCAATCCTTGATTCACTGTCCGCCCATAAACTAAATTCCCAAGCTTTATTCAAACTACTTTCTTACAATAAAAGGAATACATGTCTATACCAATACCTGTAAATGAACCCATTTTAGAATTTTCGGCGGGTTCTCCAGAGAAACATTCTCTTAAAGAAAAATTGGCTGAATTGAGTGGAAAAGAAATCGAAATTCCTCTCATAATAAATGGCGAAGAAGTCAAAACCGGTAACATAGGAACCTGTGTGATGCCCCATGATCACGGTCATGTTCTCGCCCACTTCCACCAGGCAGGTGAGCCAGAGGTTCAGCAAGCAATTGAGTCATCTCTAAATGCGTGGAAATCGTGGTCAAAAACACACCTACAGGAACGCGCTGATGTTTTATTAAAAGCAGCCGATTTGCTCGCAGGTCCGTGGCGAAACACGTTAAATGCCGCCACCATGCTAAATATGAGCAAAAATGCGTATCAAGCTGAAATTGATGCTGCATGCGAACTGATCGATTTCTGGCGGTTCAATCCGTATTTTGCGCAAGAAATTCATAATCAGAACCCTATGTATTCACCAGATGGAACTCGAAATTCATCTGAACACCGTCCGCTGGAAGGATTCGTTTTTGCGGTAACACCTTTTAACTTTATTAGCATTGGCGGGAATTTACCCACCGCTCCTGCCTTAATGGGAAATGTGGCTCTATGGAAACCAGCATCAAGTGCGGTTTACCCCGCTTATTTTGTTATGGAAATTCTTAAAGAAGCCGGGCTTCCCAATGGTGTTATTAATTTTATTCCGGGATCCGGCGCTGTTGTTGGCCCCCTTGTCATGAATCATCCAAATTTTACCGGAGTGCATTTTACAGGATCCACTCCAGTTTTTCAGGGAATGTGGAAAACCATCGGTGAAAATATCAGCAATTATAAAAGTTACCCCCGGATTGTTGGTGAAACCGGCGGAAAAGATTTTGCCATTGTGCATAAATCTGCAAATCCCGATGCCGTAATTACCGCTATGGTGCGAGGTGCTTTCGAATTTCAAGGACAAAAATGTTCAGCGCTTTCTCGTGCATATATTCCGAATCCCCTTTGGAACAAAATCAATGAAAAATTTATATCCGAAGTTCAATCGATTCAAATGGGTGATGTTCAGAATTTTTCAAATTTTATGAATGCAGTCATAGACAAAGCTGCTTTTGAATCCATTATGGAATTTATATCCTATGCAAAACATCATGAAGATGCCGAAATCCTTATAGGAGGAAACGGCGATGATTCAACCGGATATTTTATTGACCCGACCGTAATATTAACGACTGATCCTCATTTTAAAACAATGGAAGAAGAAATATTTGGTCCTGTGCTAACCGTATATCTTTATGATCCGGCGGACTGGGATTCAACTCTAAAACTTGTGGACAGTACTTCACCATATGCACTAACGGGTTGTGTTATTGCAGAAGATGAAAAAGCGATAAAAGAAGCTCGAGAATTTTTGACACATTCTGCGGGGAATTTCTATATTAACGATAAACCAACCGGTGCTGTAGTTGGCCAACAGCCGTTTGGCGGCGGACGAGCATCCGGAACAAACGATAAAGCCGGATCCATGCTCAATTTGCAAAGATGGGTTTCGCAACGCACAATCAAAGAGACTCATAATCCACCAAAAAATTACCGGTATCCATTTTTGGAAGAAGAATGAGAAAATACTTTAACAGAATTCTCTATTACCGTCAAACGTTTGGGTTTACATAAACCTTATTCGGAATAACTGAATCTAAATTAACCCTAATTTCAAACGAGTAAGGAATCAAATCATGAAACCAATAAAAACAATCATAATGGGTGCCGCAGGGCGCGATTTTCACAATTTTAATGTTGTGTACAGACAAAATAATGCATACAAAGTGGTGGCATTTACTGCTACCCAAATTCCCGATATCGAAGGACGTTTGTATCCTTCTGTTCTTTCCGGGGAATTATACCCAAATGGGATTCCAATTTACGATGAAAGCAAGTTGGAAGAACTCATATCCGAACACAAAATAGAAGAAGTTGTATTTTCTTATTCAGATATTTCTCACGAAGATGTTATGCACAAAGCATCTCGAGTAATCGCTTCGGGCACGCACTTCAAATTTCTGGGTGGCGAACCAACGATGATACAATCATCCAAGCCGGTGATTTCTGTATGTGCAGTGAGAACTGGTTGCGGAAAAAGCCAGACGACACGCAAAATAGCAGAAATCCTAAAAGCTTCCGGAAAAAAAGTAGCCGTCATCCGGCATCCCATGCCCTATGGTGAATTGGCGAAGCAAGAAGTCCAACGATTTACCGAACTTGCAGACCTGGAAAAACATAAATGCACCATCGAGGAAATGGAAGAATATGAGCCACATATTACTCGTGGAAATGTGGTGTTTGCCGGCGCAGATTATCAATCCATTATTCGAGAGGCAGAAAAGGAAGCAGATTTTATTTTATGGGACGGAGGTAATAACGACCTGTCATTCTATAAACCGGATCTTTCGATAGTGGTTACCGATCCCCATCGTGCCGGTCATGAATTGAGGTATTTCCCGGGTGAAACAAATCTGATGATGGCTGATGTTGTTGTGATTAATAAAATCGATACAGCAGATGAAAAAGATGTGGAAACCGTTGCTCAAAATATCCGAATGGTTAATCCGAAAGCGACTATTATTAAAGGAGCATCACCCATAACTGTCGAGAATTCTGAACTGATTGAAGGAAAAAAAGTTTTGGTGGTTGAAGACGGGCCAACTTTGACCCATGGTGAAATGAAAATTGGCGCAGGAATGGTTGCCGCAGAAAAATTTGGGGCAGCAGAAACAATAGATCCGCGACCATATCTCGTCGGAAAACTGAAGGAAACATTTGAACATTATCCGAACATTGGCACTCTTTTGCCGGCAATGGGCTACGGAAATGAGCAAATACAAGATCTAGAAGAAACTATCAACAAAACTGACTGCGATGTGGTCATTATTGGAACACCTATAGACCTTCGAAGGATAGTGAACATTACACAACCCTCCGTGCGAGTAACCTACGATCTTGAGGAAATTGGTTCGCCAACTTTGGTTGACATTCTAGAACCCCACATCAGATGAATAAAACTGTCATCATTGCCTTGGGTGGAAATGCCCTTTCGCCCAAGGGTGATGCCGGCACCATTCAAGATCAGTTTGCGCACACGCGTGAGACTGCGAGTCAAATTATGAATTTTGTCAATGCCGGTTATAATATTTGTCTTACACATGGAAATGGTCCGCAGGTTGGGGATGAACTTTTACGAATGGATTTAACTCACAAGCAAGTCCCCCCTCTTCCGCTTGGCGTTTGCGTAGCAGGTACTCAAGGAACAATCGGCTATATGATTCAACAATCAATGCAAAATGCACTCAGAACTGTAAAAGTGGACAAGGAAGTGGTCACAATGGTAACGCAGGTGATGGTCCATGCGGACGATCCATCCATTCAAAATCCTTCAAAATATGTTGGTGAAAGATATTCCGAAGATACGGCAAAAGAACTTGCTGATCAGTTTGGGTGGAATATAAAAGAACAGGATCCCGGAGAATGGCGTAGAGTTGTCCCAAGCCCAGATCCCGATTTTGTGATGCATGGAATAAGTATTCGAACGCTTGTAGAACATGGGACGATAGTTCTTGCTGCTGGAGGCGGGGGCATTCCCGCAATCAATGCGAAAGACGGAAATCTCGAAGGATTGGATGCAGTCATCGATAAAGATTTAACCGCAGCAAAACTGGGCCGCGTCATTCGTGCAAAAGAATATTGGATTATTACGGATATTGATCAAGTCTATCTAAATTTCAACACACCAACTCAGAAACCCATAAACAAAATGACAAGTGCAGAAGCGCGGCAATATATGGAAGCCGGTCATTTTCAAAAAGGAAGCATGGCACCAAAAATTCGGTCTGCCATTTATTTTCTAAAACATTACGGAGAAAAAGTCGTCATCACTTCTATTGAAAATATAAAGGAAGCGGTTCAAGGGAATGCAGGGACAACAATTTTAAAAAAAGGATAAATAATGAAAACCAAGACCATAGCCCAGGATAGAATAGATTTCGGCAAAACGAAACAGACATTATTTTTTATAATCATGATGATTTTTGTGTCGTGCACAAATAATAGCCAAAACGAAATTCAAGTTTTTGGCACCCTATCAGACATAATGCACAAGGGGGCTCGAGAAGGAGTTGTGGTAATTTCTGAAGCCATTTCCGAAGATCATATTTATGGGCTTGGGGCAATGGAAAACTTAGATGGTGAAATTATAATTATGGATAGTCGGCCATTTATTACTCGTGCACAACCGGGAAAATCACCAACGAATCAAACCGAATTAACATCCGAAACAAAAGCATTGTTATTGGTTAGCACTAAGGTAACTCAATGGAATAGTGTAACTTTGAATTCAGAAACGGATTACAATTCAATTGAAACCATGATTAAAGCTGAAGCGAAAAAAATTGGGATAAATCCCGATAATCCTTTCCCCTTTTTAATAGAAGGGGATTTTGACCAATTAAATTGGCATATTATTTCTCCGCAAGGAACGGATGGTAGCCACGACGATCATTTGACAAATTCCTGGAAAAAAGAAGAGTCGAACGTGAATGGTAAAATATTAGGTTTTTATTCGGAACGCCACCAAACTATTTTTACCCATCATTCACGCTATTCTCACATGCATATTATATTTGAATCTGAATCATTATCGGGTCATGTTGATGATTTAGTGATTACGAAACCATGGAAACTATCTTTCCCTAAATTTCCAAATTAAAACATGAAAATACACGAATATCAGGCTAAAGAATTATTTAGAAAATATGGTGTATCTGTTCCTTTCGGAATTGCAGTCGAATCGGTAGAATCTGCACTGAAAGCTTATCAAGATCTTGGATCCGGAACAGTTGTCGTAAAATCCCAAATTCACGCCGGTGGTCGCGGAAAAGGCACTGTTCACTGTCCCAATACCGGCGACATCCTTTTGGAAGGCGGAGTCCATCTTGCCCATTCCAAAGAAGAAGTTGAGCAGTTTGCAAAGACAATGTTAAATCACATTCTTATCACCCACCAAACCGGCCCTGCAGGAAAAGAAGTGCAAAAACTTCTTATTGAATCTGGCGTTGATATTAAACGCGAACTTTATGCTGGGATTGTTTTGGACCGCGTGGATAGAAAATTCGTCTTTATGGTGTCTACAGAAGGCGGTATGGATATTGAAACTGTTGCAGATAAAACTCCTGAAAAAATTGTGAAGGAATGGATTGAACCAGAAACCGGACTTACCAACACTCAAGCGATTACTCTAGCGAAGGCTTTAGAACTGGAAGAGGATCAAATCGACTCTGCAGTAAGCATTTTTTCTGCACTTTGGGCAGCTTTTTCTGAAAATGATTGTTCTCTCATGGAAATCAATCCACTAGTTGTCACAGGTGATAATACCGTCATGGCGTTGGATGCAAAAATAAATATTGATGATAATTCGCTATTTCGTCATGCAGATCTTAAAGAATTATATGACCCTAATGAGGAAGACGCAGCTGAAGTTGAAGCATCAAAAAATAATCTGAATTACATCAAACTCGACGGCAAGGTCGGATGTATGGTCAACGGTGCAGGGCTCGCGATGGGAACAATGGATATTATTAAACTGTACGGTGGTGAGCCAGCAAATTTTTTGGACGTCGGAGGAGTCGCAAATGCAGAAACTGTATCCAACGGATTTAAGATTATTCTTACGGACCCAAATGTGAAATCTATTTTAATCAATATATTTGGAGGAATTGTTCGATGTGACCGAGTTGCAAAAGGCGTTATTGAAGCAATGGAATCCGAAAATATTACTGTTCCTGTTGTTGTCCGTCTTGAAGGAACTAATTCTAAAGAAGCATCTCAAATTTTGAATGATGATTCCTTTGATTTTATTGTAGCAACAAGTTTGGGCGATGCTGCCGAAAAAGCTGTAAAAGCAACCGGAGTGACATCATGAGTATTTTAATCGATCAAAATACAAAATTGATTATTCAAGGGATTACAGGGACAGAAGGATCTTTTCATGGTAAACAAATGCAGGATTATGGAACTCAGGTTGTCGGCGGAGTTACGCCGGGAAAAGGTGGTCAAGAAGCTCTGGGTGTACCCGTTTTCCATACTGTCAAGGAAGCAATAGATACAACAGGTGCAAACGCTTCGGTCATCTTTGTACCTCCTCCCTTTGCAGCCAGCGCTGTGATCGAAGCTGTCAAAGCAGAAATTGAATTAATCATCTGTATTACAGAAGGAATTCCCACCAAAGATATGGTAACAGTCAATGCGGTTCTTGCTGACAGCTCAACACGCATGTTAGGTCCCAATTGCCCCGGACTTATTTCACCCGGGAAATGTAAGATCGGCATCATGCCGGGATTTATTCATACACCGGGAACGATTGGAGTTATTTCCAGATCAGGAACGCTGACATACGAAGCAGTACATCAATTGGGCGAAGTTGGACTCGGTCAATCAACATCCATGGGCATCGGCGGCGATCCCATTATTGGTACCACTTTTATAGATGCACTTTCTTTATTTTTGGAGGACGACGATACAACAGGTGTAGTCCTAATTGGAGAAATTGGCGGTACTGCAGAAGAAGAAACTGCCGAATGGGTTACACAAAATAATTTTCAAAAACCGATCGTCGCATTTATCGCAGGTGCTACCGCGCCTCCCGGCCGACGAATGGGGCATGCCGGAGCAATCATTGCCGGTGGGAAAGGAACAGCTGACGATAAAAAAGCAGCACTCAAAGCTGCAAATATATCTGTGGTAGATAGTCCTGCCGAAATTGGATCTGCCATGAAAAAATTGATTTCATAAACAATGGAGATATAAATGAGTAATAAAACATTAGCAATCATTAAACCGGATGCGGTTAAAAATGCTTACACCGGTAAAATTATTGATCGAATACTTTCTGCGGATTTTAAAGTCCTTGGAGCGCGATTAGTGCATCTGTCTCGAGAAAAGGCGGAAGAATTTTATACTGTTCATAAGGATCGTCCCTTCTACAACGATTTGGTAGATTTTATGACATCTGGACCGTGCATGCCTTTAGCATTGAACCATGAAGATGCTGTGAATTCTTTTCGTAAATTAATTGGGTCAACAAACCCTGCAGAAGCAGAGGAAGGAACCATTCGGAAAGATTTTGCGGAAAGTGTTCAGAACAATGCCGTACATGGATCTGACTCAAATGAAAATGCTGAAAAAGAAATTGCTTTTTTCTTCACTTCCAATGAAATTCACTACACCTGATACATTGAATGAAACTGCGTAAACTATCTATGTCAAATCGCTTTCCAGCAATTTTTTTATCGCTGCTCTTATATAGCGGCTGTTCAAAGGAATCCATTCCCGGGTTTATTGGCAAAGCCTATACCGTAACGGTTGACCTTCCTGAAGATAGTGCTGATATGGAATTTGTTTGGGATGTTATAAATAAACCGCTGGTAAGCAATCTCACATACAGCGGTTTTGATTTTACCGATAATAATTCGCACATGACCTTTACTCCCGACGTAGAAGGAAATTATTCGTTTGAAGTGAATATATATCAGTATAATGATAAAATTGCTACCCAAGCTTTTTCCTTTGAAATTATAGATGATGGGTTTCGCCCTGAGCAAGATATTTTACCAATTACAGAAGAAATGTCCGAACCAACAAAACCAGAGCCCATTTCTGAAACTGCATCCTCAGCTATCAAAGCAGTTGAGTCTGAACCAGCCATTAAACACACTCCAAAACCGGAACCCGTTATTCAGGTAACACCAGAACCTGAAATCCAAATAGTTGAAACATCCATCAAACCTAAATCGAAAACCAAAAAACCAAAAAAATCGAATCCGGGAAGTTCTATTCCCTATGATAAAGGTAGATTTACAATTCAGATTGCATCTAAAAAAAACTTGGAAGATGCAAAACGTGTTGCATCAGATTTAATTAAAGATGGTTTCGATGCCTATATCCAAAAGGCATATTTTGAAGAAACTGATGCTGTGTGGTTTCGAATCCGTGTTGGGAGCTACGATGACCGTGAAACAGCTAAAAAAGTAGCTGCAGAAGTTTCAAAAATTATGTCAGAACCGGCTTGGGTTGATTTCGTACGATATGAAGAATAATGAACAATAGGAGGAAATAACAATGGATCCAGTAAAACTTCATTTTGATTTTAGAGATATTTTTCGCGCACCGCGTCTTGCTCTCAGTGGGAAGAAAATATGGACGTTTATGGTTGGGAATTTCCTTGGATATTCTGGATATTTCCTCTTTACGTATATTGCTCTTTTTTCTTCAGGCATATCCATTATTCAGAGTTGGGAAAGGTTTGGGCTATATCCTTTGGTGAATGTGTTTAATCTACCATGGTTTTCTCTTCTCATTTATTTCGCAGGTGTGTTATGCGCTTTCATTATGTTGAGTTTATCTTGTGCAGCTGTATCGCGAATAACCTATAAACAACTAAAGGGAAATGACTTTTATTCATCCGCTGATGCTTGGAACTATATTAAAAAACATTGGCATCCTGTCGTTTTCACTCTCATAGCGCTCAGTTTAATTATTGCCTTTTTTGTTCTCATGGCAGGGGCATTTGCTTTGCTTGGAAAAATTCCTTTTATCGGTGAATTTTTATTTGCCATTCCTTATCCCCTCTATTTCTTAGGGGCACTTTTTACCCTTTATTCATTCGTTGTAATTGTAGTAGCCAGTATTTATATCCCAATTATTGTGGGGTCTTATGAAGAGGACACAATGGGTACAGTTTTTCAAAGTTATGTTATCACATGGTCACAACCCTGGAGAATTATTGCTTATCATTTAATCCTTCTTCCTATTTTTAGCATTGCTACCGCCATTTTTTATGGTTTTTTTCAACTATCATTTGAATTTGTTAATAGCGTTTTTGGTTGGGTCATAGGTGATAAGTTGAATCATATTGTTGACGCAGCAGTATCAATTGTTTGTCCGCCTTTATACGCATATGGATCTGTGGCTGGTTTGTCAGGAACCGAATGGTTATCTTCTGGCATTCTAGCTTTCTTTTTCTTTCTACTCATGCTGGCTGTAATTGGTTATAGCCTTTCTATTCTCTCAGTTGGTGAAACACTCATGTTCATCATTTTCAAAATGAAATCCGATGATGATAATATTCTTGCTAGAAAAGACGAAGAAGAACTTGAAGAAGAGGAAAATGAGGACGTACCATTAGATAAATTACAAGAGGATGACTCTTCCCAAGAGGATAATGCACTGGAAGAATCAAAATCTGACAGCGAATAATTGCTGCAACTTGTAGCTTTGTAAACAACAAAATAAAGAAGTAGTTTCCCGAGTTTCTTATGAAGATAAATCGTTCCGAATTGGAACGCGGTTTTAAAAACAAGCTGTTTGACATACCGGTTGAAGGATTACATCTTGAGGATGTTCGCATAGAAAATGACCCCATGGAGTGCATTTTATCTGCAGACCCTTTCCCAAAAGGAATAAAACTATCAGGATCCTTAAAGGTACATTTTCTGGAATCTTGCGATAGATGTTTGGAATCATTAGTAGAGGTCCATACTACTAAAGTGAACTGTTTGCTGACACCTATTAAAGCAATGATTGATGATTTTGAAACGCAAGTTATCTACTTCAATTCCACCGATCTTGAAGTAGATATTGGACCAATCTTGAAAGAGATAATTCTTCTTGAAGAATCATGGAAGCGATTGTGCCGTGAGGATTGCAAGGGGCTCTGCCCTACCTGCGGGATTAATCAAAATTTTGGAACATGCGAATGCCATGATGATTCTTCGGATTCACCTTGGGATGCACTTAAACAAATTTAAATAATATTCAGGAGATAGAATGGCTCTACCAAAAAGAAAACAATCGAAAGCACGCGGACGAAAACGACGCACACATTATAAAGCACGTCAAATAAATTTGACTGACTGCGCACAATGCAGCCAGAAAAAAATGCCTCACCGTGCATGCCCAAATTGCGGGTATTACAGGGGCAGACCTGTTGTTTCAGCAACTGAAAATTAAATATAAATGATTGAGGCGATCCGAATTATATGAGTAAAGGGTTTCGTTTCAAAACCGTTTAATGGCAAAATCGTGAACGCAACTATTACAACTACTGCTCGATATTTACCGGATCGTATTCTAACTAATTTTGATCTGGAAAAAATGGTCGATACATCCGATGAATGGATTCGTTTAAGGACAGGGATTAGCAAACGTCATCTTGTAGCAGAAGGTGAAGCGACTTCTGATATGTGTGCTGCTGTTATGAAACAACTTCTTGAACGATCCGGAAAAAGTCCTGAGGATATTGACCTTTTAATTGTTGCAACTATTACACCGGATGTTTTTGTGGCCTCAACCGCAGCGATTGTTTTAGACAAAGTTGGTGCTACCAATGCCTGGGGTTTTGATCTTGCTGCTGCGTGTTCGGGATTTTTATACGGCATTGAAACCGGTTCTAAAATGATAGAATCTGGCCAATATAAAAATGTAGTTGTGATTGGCGCAGATACAATGAGTTCTATAATTGATTATACAGATCGCAATACCTGTGTACTATTTGGTGATGGAGCAGGCGGTGTTTTGCTAGAGCCAACCGATAGTAATGGCGGAATTTTGGATTCTTTACTTTTTTCAGATGGAAGTGGGAGTAAAGCGTTGCAAGTTCCTGCCGGTGGAAGCCTCCACCCTGCTTCACAAGATACTGTTGAAAAACGAATGCATTATGTTTATCAAGATGGAAAAACTGTTTTCAAATTCGCCGTAAAAAAAATGGCGGATGTTAGTGCTGAAATTCTTAAAAATAATGGGTTAACAGGGAAAAATGTTTCACTTTTCATTCCCCACCAAGCAAATAAACGCATTATTGATGCAACAGCTGAACGGTGTAATCTTTCCGAAGATCAGGTCCTGATAAATATTGATAAATATGGAAATACAACTGGAGGAACAATTCCAATCGCTTTAGATGAAGCAGTGGAAACAGGAAGATTAAAAAATAATGATTTGTTGTTATTAGCAGCATTTGGCGGAGGATTTACTTGGGGAAGCGTATTAATTCGCTGGACTGCATCCTCTTGAGTCTGGCGTTGCTTTTTCCGGGACAGGGATCTCAAAAGGTGGGAATGGGGATTGACCTATTTAAGAATACTGAAATTGGAAAAAAACGATTTGACCAAGCAAATACCATCATGAATACAGATATTCAATCTATTATTTTTGAAGGAAGTGAAGACGATTTGAAGCAAACACGAATAACGCAACCATCCATATATATTATAAGTGTTATTTTATCAGAATTACTTTTTGAAAATGAAATTACTATTGGGGCAGCCGCCGGGCATAGCCTTGGAGAATATTCGGCATTAACCGCCGCTGGGGCATTCGATTTTCAAACCGGACTCACTTTAGTAAAACTTCGTGCTGAAAGCATGCAAAAAACAGGTGACGAAACAGATGGAACAATGGCTGCAGTATTAGGACTTGAGGATAAGGTCATTGATGAAATGTGCACATCCATCACTCAAGGTGTAGTTGTTGCAGCGAATTTTAATGTGCTAGGACAAGTAGTTATTTCCGGTGAAACTAATGCAGTAAAAGATGCTATGGAATCAGCAATAAAACTTGGAGCAACAAAAGTAATTCCCCTGAATGTGAGTGGCGCCTTCCATTCTCCTCTTATGTCACCCGCGCGAGAAGCGCTTGCAGAGAAGTTGGCTACCACAGAAATTCTAGATACATATTTCCCTGTTTACGTGAATTACAGTGCAAAGCCCATATCATCAGCTAATGAAATCAGGAATGCCCTGATAAAGCAACTTGATCATCCTGTGAAATGGCATGAATCTGTTTCAAATATGATTTCTGACGGTGCATCATCCTTTTTAGAAGTCGGTCCAGGTCGAGTTCTGCAAGGATTAAATCGGCGTATAAACCGAGATGTACCTATGAAAGGAATTTCAACGTGGGAAGACGTCAATAATTATCATGTATGATTTAACAGAAAAAACGGCCATTGTAACCGGCGCATCTCGGGGAATCGGAAAAAGTATTGCTGAAGTTTTAGCAAAATATGGCGCACAAGTGGTCTGTGTTAGCCGGTCCGAAGATGCTGTGAATACGGTTGCGACTGAAATACAATCTAATGGCGGAAAAGCCGTTGGAATGTCCTGCGATGTTTCAGATGCATCGAATGTGACCCAATTAATGAAAGATGTTCAAACCCAATTCCAAACGATTGATGTTTTAATAAATAATGCGGGAATAACTCGGGACGGATTAATTATGAGAATGTCGAATGAAGATTGGGAAACGGTTTTAGATATCAATTTAAAAGGTGCCTACCATACCATTAAAGCTGTCGCCCGCCCTATGATGAAACAACGTAGCGGAAGAATCATTAATATATCCTCAATCGTTGGACTTACCGGAAATGCCGGCCAAGCAAATTATGCTGCTTCTAAAGCAGGTCTCATAGGACTTACAAAATCCATGGCACAAGAACTTGCCCCTCGGGGGATAACCGTCAATTGTATAGCACCCGGATATATTGAAACTGATATGACCGACTCATTAACGGATAATATTAAAGAAAATATTACAAAACAAATACCGCTTGGACGGATCGGGAAACCAAAAGAGGTCGCTGCTCTGGCGCTCTTTTTAAGTTCGGACGAAGCGGAGTATATCACCGGGCAAACGATAACGGTTGACGGTGGTATGGTAATGAACTAACTAAGGAGGAAAACATGGCAACAATAGACAAAGTAAAAGAAGTTATCATTGATAAACTGGGAGTTGAGGAAGATAAAATCAAACTAGAAGCATCTTTTGTGGATGATTTGGGTGCCGATTCCCTCGACACAGTCGAACTCATTATGGAACTTGAAGAAGAATTTGGACTTGAAATTCCCGATGAAGATGCTGAAGGACTCACGACTGTTGGCTCTGTCGTAGATTATCTCGAAAGCAATTCATAGCATATTATGTCCCGTAAACGGGTAGTTATTACCGGCATGGGGGTTCTTGCTCCCAATGGAAATTCAGTTTCTGAATTTTGGTCTGCATTGTGCATCGGAAAAAGCGGCATTGGACCAATTTCATATTTTGATGCAACTGAATTTCCTGTAAAAATTGCGGGAGAACTCTCCGGATTTAGATCTGAAAATCACTTTGATCGGAAAGAACTCAGAAAGCTCGATCCATTCTCAGTGTATGCATTAGTTTCAACACGGGAAGCTATCAATCAAGCTGAGCTCAATCCCGATACAATAGATTGCACTCGTGTCGGTGTTATACTCGGAACCGGTATTGGCGGAGTGAATACTTTTGAAGAACAGAAGATCAACATTCACACGCGTGGAAATCGTCGAGTGTCACCGTTCTTCGTTCCTAAAATGATTGCAAACATTGCTGCTGGGCACATCGCCATTGAATATGGTTTTAAAGGTCCAAATAAGACGGTTATCTCTGCCTGTGCATCGGCTACAGATGCTTTAGGTACAGCACTTAGAACCATTCAGTATGGAGATGCCGATGTAGTCATTTCCGGTGGAACGGAAGCATCTATTACGGACTTAACCATTGCCGGGTTTGGAAATATGAAAGCTTTATCCACTCGAAATGATGAACCCGAAAAAGCAAGCAGACCGTTTGAAATAGATCGAGATGGCTTTGTGTTAGGTGAAGGCGCCGGTATTCTTATCTTGGAGTCCGAAGAACATGCTAAATCTAGAGGCGCAACAATCCTTGCAGAACTTTCAGGATATGGTGCCACAGATGATGCATTTCACATCACTCAACCTGCAGTTGGCGGAACAGGAGCAATGGAAGCCATGCGCTTGGCTATTCAAGATTCCGGAATGGAAATTTCGGATGTTGACTATATTAATGCACATGGAACATCTACACCATTTAATGATAAAAATGAATCTGCGGCAATTGCATCTCTATTTGGGGAACACACTCAACATCTAAAAATCAGTTCCACAAAATCAATGACAGGGCATCTTCTAGGTGGCGCAGGTGGAATAGAGGCTGTAGCATCTGTCATGGCTATTCAAAACCAAACCATTCCTCCTACCATCAATTATGTCAATCCAGATCCTGAATGCACACTCGACTACACACCGAATGAAGCATGTAAAAAAGATGTAAATGCTGTCTTATCCAATACGTTTGGATTTGGCGGGCACAATGCAGTCATTATGGTAAAAGGCTGGACCGGGTGAACCTGCTAAAGCGGTTACTCGGAAAACCATCCTCAAAAATATCTCACCCTCTAGAAAAACATTTAGGTTATTCTTTTTCTAACCGCGCATTACTGAAGCAAGCGTTTACCCATAGATCTATCACCACTGAACCAAAACAAAATTATGAAAGGTTAGAGTTTCTTGGCGATGCCGTGATTGATATCATCATCAGCCAAGAACTCATGAAAGATTTCAAAAATGAAGATGAAGGTTTTTTAACTCAAAAACGATCTTCTCTGGTTCAAAAATCATTTTTAGGATCAATGGGGAAAAAATTAAACTTGCTCTCCCATTTAAATATAGAATCAACTGTTGATCTAAATCTGGAAAAAATTGCTGAAAAACAGGCTGCGAATACGTATGAAGCACTTGTCGGCGCTATCTTTTTGGACGGAGGTTTAAAACCTGCCCGTAAACTAATTTTGAACACCTTATGGGTGAATAGGCAGGAAGCTTGGAAAGCAATTAACTATAAAGGACAACTTATAGAGTTATGTCACATTTTGAAAATTGGAAATCCACGATTTTTGGTTACAAATGTTTCCGGTCCTGATCATCAAAAACTTTTCGAAGTGTATGTAATAATTAAGGATGATCAATTTCCCACAGGAATTGGTACAAATAAAAAAACGGCAGAACAATCTGCCGCTCAGTATGCTTTAGAAGCGTTAAGCAGTTAATTCGAAGAAATATCTTTTATTTTATCCCGTAAACGGGCAGCACGCTCATATTCCTCCTCTTCAATCGCTTTATGAAGTTGATCCTCTAATATGTCGAGTCCCGGATCTTGTTGTATACCTTCCAATTCATTTCCATTATTCATAAACGCAGCTTCATTCATTACATCCAAATCAATTAATATCGGAGCCTCAAGTCGTAAAGCGACTGCCAACGCATCACTCGGACGAGAATCAACTACCTTATCTTTCATAGTTTTTCCTTGTAACTCCAGCGATGCATAAAATATACCATCTTTTAATTCTGTTATTTTCACGGCTTTCAGTTTAGCATCGATTTCTTTAAGGATATTTCCTATCAAGTCGTGAGTTAGCGGACGCGGGGTATCCATGTATTCCATGGCAAGAGCGATTGACTGTGCCTCAAATGTACCAACGATGACAGGAAGTTGTCTTTCTCCATCAATCTCCTTAAGTATAACTGCGTAGCTTCTACTAGGAGGATGGTAAGTAATTTTTTGGACCTTAACTGGAATCATCATGATAATTTGCCGTTAATTTAATGAGTGTATTGTGTCGATTCAATCTATTTCAATTCAATTTAGACAATGCATCCTTTAATTGATCAATTTTAACCACGGGAGTGGGATCTGTCCCATGTTTTAACGCACACCAATAACTAATCCAATCCCCAAGATGAATTAAGTGCAAAAGTTCCCCAATTTTCGAGTCCTGATTGGCTTCAAGCAAGACATCATTCGCAGAAAGTTCACCTACAATAGATCGAGTGATGTCTCTCCTAATTTTTGTCCGAAGATGACTTGTTTGATCCGCCATCCAAACTAAACTCATTTTCAGAGATAATTCGGCATTGTTTTCCCATCCAACAATTTCATTGTGGTTTAATTCAGGAAGGCGATTGCACCAAGCATGGATTTTTGCATTTTCATTTAGTTGACCTTTAAAACGAATGGCAGCTACTTCCGACAAATCTGAATCAGAATACAGGATTGGAATGGTATTATAAATTGTATTAGCAATATCAATCGCAAGATTTGGATTGTCATCTGATCCCCATATTTGACGATTATCTTTAAGGTGGAAAATAGAATTCTTTAGTTCAGAGACAAAACCATCAGTAATTAAACCAATGGTATTTAAAATGTATAGCATTGGTACAAATGAAAAGGCAAGCGATGCCCGAGGTTGCAATCCGCCTGGAATTTTTACAGCATCGAGATTATTTGCCTTTAGCATTTCAGTTAATGTGCCACCTGTAGTAATACCAATTATCTGAGCGTTTTTCGACACCGCATCCTCAAATGCTGAAAGTGTTTCTTCTGTATTGCCAGAATACGATGAACAAATAACGAGGGTGTTTTGATTGACCCAATTTGGAAGCGTATAATCCCTGGAAACCAACATTGGTACATGTATCGTGTTCCCGGTCAAAACACGTGTTACATCTCCTCCGATTGCAGACCCTCCCATCCCCGCTACTACAATTCCATTAACATGTTTGTAATTGTTCGTTAAAGAAATATTTTCACCGATTTGAATTGCTTCAAGCAAATGATCTGGAAATTCAAAAATGGATTGATACATATTGTTTATGTCTGTGTCTCTTCCTGACATTCTTACTTCTCCCTGTTTAAAATCATCAACGCAAACTGTTCTAATTCAGCTTTATGCATTTCCGGAATTACCTTCAAACAACGGCGGGCTTCCTCGATAGCTGTCTCCGCAAGTAATGATGCTTTCAATCTAATTCCACTCTTCTCATAATATGTTCGCAGAAACGTTAATCGATCATGAATATTCAATTCTTTTGCTTCTTTTGATATTTTATCCCACTCGGCGGAATTATCCTTTTTTGCGAGCAAACTGAGAACAGTTTGCTTATCCGTTAACACATCACTTCCTAAACTCTTTCCCATCGATTCTGGATTGCTGAATATTTCCAAAATATCATCCTGAATTTGAAACGCTTTTCCCAACTCACAACCAAAAGTATGTAGATGACTACAGATATTCTCATTTTGATTTGCCAAAATGCCTCCAAGCTCTGCAGAGCATCCCAACAAACTTCCAGTTTTTTTTTCAATCATGTTTAGATAATCCATTATTCCAATTTTAGTTCCCGATGCAAAATCAAGATCCATGGCTTGCCCTTCACAAACTGTGAGCGCTGCTTTATTAAAACACTTAATTGCCTGAAATGTTTGATGATGAACTCGATTCAAAGCAAGTTGCGCCAAAACGATAATTCCATCGCCAGCTAAAATAGCTGTCGATTCATTCCATTTGATGTGAACTGAATCCTGCCCATGTCGAGTATCATCGGCATCCATAATGTCATCGTGGACAAGGGTAAAATTGTGAAGTAATTCAACAGCAATTCCGGCATTCATGAGATCTTCAGGATCAGCTTGGAATGCTCTTCCAACCAAATGCGTAAGAATGGGTCGAAGCCTTTTTCCTTCCCCTTTTAACGCATAGGTAATGGGGTCATATAACGTAGATGGATTTTGAGGAAGTGGCAGGCGCTTAAGAGCCTTATCAGTTTCCTTTCTCAGAAAATCAATATGGTCTGTGAAATCAGGTGTGTCCAACTTCTAATTCCAAATTGCCAAATTCCTGTAACTTTGTGAGGACTAATTCTTTCAATGCTTCCATACGGTCCTTTGTATTTGCTTCGAATCTGCATACAATAACCGGTTGGGTATTCGATGAACGAACCAATCCCCAGCCGTCACCAAATCGAATCCGTACTCCATCAACAGTACTGCAATCATAATTTTTTTTGAAATATTCCACCGCTTCATTTGCTATGCGAAATTTTTCTTCATCCGATTCTGCAGCCAACCGCATTTCCGGAGTAGAAACATATTGAGGGAGTTCGGCCATCATTTCAGATAATTTTATGTTGGTGCGGGATAACATTTGAACCGTACGAGCAGCCACATAAATACCATCATCATACCCATAATAATCATCTGCAAAAAAGATATGTCCACTCATTTCACCGCCAAATTTGCAATTTATCTCTGCCATTCTTTGTTTAATGAGTGAATGACCGGTTTTCCACATCACAGGATTTCCACCATACTTGGCTATCATTTCTTCGAGCCCCTGAGAACACTTAACGTCATATAAAATATCCTCACCTCCTTTAATTATCTCCGGAAGGAATAAACACATAAGTTGATCAGCCCAAACGATTTCGCCTGAATCATCCACCACGCCAACTCTGTCAGCATCGCCGTCAAAAGCTACACCGACATCGTACTTCCCGGTTTTCATGAGAGTGATTAAATCTTCGAGATTTTCTTTGACCGTAGGATCGGGATGGTGATTAGGGAAAGTACCGTCAATGTCGCAATACAATTCGGTGAGTTCCACGTCCAAATTTTTAAAAATTTCCGGACCTGCTATACAGCCGGCGGCGTTCCCACAATCCATGACAACACGCATAGTGCGGTCAAGATTAATTTTATTCGTTACCATGTTGATATAATCATCTCGGATATTGTAAGATGCTTCGCTTCCTTCTCCCGTTTCGAAATCTTCCGCATCAATCCATTTTCGTATTTGTTGAATTGTTTCGCCAAACACTGGGCGATTTTCCATTGAAAGCTTAAACCCATTAAATTCAGGTGGGTTGTGGCTTCCAGTGATTTGACAAGACCCTCCCACATCGAGTTTGAACATGGAATAATAATTCGCCGGCGTTGGGAGTGTGCCTATGTTTATTACATCGAGCCCGGTGGAAAGAACACCTTTTTTGAAAGCTTGGATGAGATCAGGCGTTGTCAGTCGAATATCTCCACTGAGAGTAATTTCCCTTCCACCATTTCTGAGTATAAGGGTACCAAAACCTTTTCCAATGAGTTCCACCACATCAAGTGGAAAATCATCCGCCACTTTGCCGCGGATATCGTACTCTCTAAAGATGTATGGATTCATCATGATAGGTTTGAATTTCGGAATAATTATTGAAGGATGAAACGGATTCGATTAGAATTTTTAGAAAAAAGTACTTAACCTGAGTTTAAATAACTTCGCAATGATCCTCCCACTTCATTTAAACTTTTTTCTGCCTCTATTAAGGAACAATTTTTATTTACCATCACAATAGCTTTCTTAACTGATTTATTTGCTTCGAACAATGCTAATTTTGCTTCTTCATAATTCAGATCGGTTAGTTGAGAAATAATTCTGATGCCGCGGTCCACCAGTTTTTCATTCACCGCCATCAAATCCACCATGAGATTACCGTACACCTTTCCGAGATTTACCATAGTTGTTGTTGATATCATATTGAGGACAAGTTTCGTTGCTGTACCTGATTTCATCCGCGTGGAACCGGTTATCACTTCAGGGCCAACGTCCACTCGAATGATTACATCCGCATCCGCATCCAGAAATGGTTTTGGATTACAAATGAGGTACACCGCTTTTCCACTTTTTGATTGAGCATATTCAATAGCAGATTTTACATACGCTGCAGCACCACTCGTGCTAATACCAATCAACACGTCGCCGGCAGAAAACCCGGATTCCATTAAATCTGTTACAGCTTCTTCCGGTTTGTCTTCTGCCCCTTCAATGGATTTTTTCAGGGCATCATCACCGCCGGCGATAATTCCTGTGAACCAGGAATGTGGCGCTGAAAAGGTCGGCGGCATTTCGGATGCATCGAGAACACCAAGGCGACCGCTGGTGCCGGCACCGATATAAAATATTCGATTCCCACTACGAATTGCATCCGTAGTAAGTCCAACAACCTTTTCAATTTCCGGGAGAGCTTCCCTCACTCGATCTGCAACTGTCCTATCTTCGTTGCTGATAATCGTTAAAATTTCAGCCGAGGATAGCATGTCAAGATTCACGCTAGATGGATTTTGTTTCTCCGTTGAAAGGTTTGCACGGGATTTTTTTGAATCAGTCATTTAGGATGAAAAATACCGTTTTGTTTCTTCCATAACTTTTGGCGATAACAACAATGCTGATATCATCGTTGGTATAGCCATGAGGGCAAACATAATGTCCACAATGTTGATGGCAATATCAATGGATACAATGGCTGCAAGCACAATTGATAAAACATACACCATATTGTAAACCGGTTTCCATTTTGTTCCAAACAAATATCCTGTGCACTTTTGCCCATAATATGAATACCCAAACATGGTTGATAAACTAAAACACAATACTGCCAAAACGAGCATTCCTTCTCCCAATCCTCCTAATTCTGATTTAAATGCCATAGCGGTGAGCGTAACACCATTTGCATCAGAAGCGTGCACACCAGACACTAAAATCACAAATGCTGTGATAGAGCAAACGACGATGGTATCAATAAAAGGTCCGATCATTGCCACCAATCCTTCTCTAACCGGCTCTTTGGTTTTGGCTGCTCCATGCGCCATAGCTTCGGTACCGATCCCAGCTTCATTTGAAAATGCTGCTCGTCGAATTCCAACTATAATAATCGCGCCTAGCGAACCACCCAAAATCGCGTCACCCGTAAACGCATCTTTCAGGATGGAGGAAAATATCACAGGTACTTCACCTAAGTTTTGGATAAGCACCAGTAAAGCTGCCACAAGATATATGGCAACCATAAATGGAACTAATCTTGAAGCAACCAGTCCGATTCTTTTTATTCCGCCAAAAATCACCATAGAAACCATACCAGCTGCAAGGATTCCAGTAGTGAGGTCACCCGTCAAAGCACTTTCTGAAAAAAACCCATTTGGAACATATACCAAATCTCGAACGAGCTGGGCAAGCTGATTCGCCTGGAACAACACTAAACAACCAATTAGCCCCGCGACACTGAAAAGAATAGCAAGCGGTTTGTAGGATTTCCCAAGTCCTTCTTCGATTACATACATCGGCCCACCTTGAATTTCTCCTCTATCATCTTTTCCGCGGTACATGATGGACAACGTACACGTAAAATACTTGGTTGCCATCCCGACAATGGCGCTCACCCACATCCAAAAAATAGCACCCGGCCCACCTGTATGAATTGCAATCGCGACTCCACCGATATTTCCCATGCCTACTGTACTTGCTAAAGCGCTCGAAAGTGCCTGAAAATGACTTATTTGCCCGGGATCATTTGGATCATCATATTTCCCGGTTAATATCGCAATCCCGTGGCCAAAATGACGAAACGGAATAAATCTGCTGTACAGCATAAAATAGAAGCCGCCTCCAACAAGCAGGATTATTAATGGCATTCCCCAGACTAGTTCAACCAATGAAACTGTCAAGCCTTCTATGCGTTCAAGCAATGTCA
>JABIDL010000029.1:0-10000 GCA_018651745.1 Candidatus Neomarinimicrobiota bacterium
GAATCCCAAGTGAATCCAGACCATTTTCATCATACCAGACTTGATTATTTACTATGTCATACCCGTACCCATACTGTAATTCCCAAAGACCTGATTCGGAAAATTCTTCAATCGTTACACTGGTCGTTACAGTGTCCGACACCGTTCCATTAAATCCGAAATAAACCCATTTTTCTTGGGATCCGGAAGGGCCGGTGAACCGCATTTGAAAATAATTCAATCCGGAAATGTCATCCATGGCACCAAGACTCATGGTAATCGTCGCAGAACTGTCAGTTACATCTACTGTATCTGGTGAAGTAGAAAAATAGGTGACTTGGGGAGCAAGAGTGTCCTCTACCATTATTCGCGCATCTTCCTGGGCGAACCCAAAAGAAATTGCCAAAATAATAGTCAGGATTTTACCACACCGTAACATGGCCGTCTCCCGTTGCGTTAAGTGTAGTAGTATTGTTAATGTCTCTTAAGGTGGACTCATCTAAAATTTCGATCGTGGTATTTCCGCGTTCGCCGATGTGATCGAAAGTAAATTGTACAAGCGCACCCGACCCGTTGACGCCGGTAAAGTTTCCGCCGGCGATTCCGATGCTCAAATCAAATGTTCCGGCAAGAGAATCGTGCGTAATAAAAACGAAATCATTCAGATTATCCGCATGGCTTTGAAGAAGAAAATCGAGCGAATCATCCATCAAGGTATATTCCCGAATATGAAGCATGGATGGATCGTACTGAAGTTTGAGATTAATGCCCATTAAATCCACAGCATCCAATACGCGAACATGTGCGTAAAATGCTTCGGCGGAATCAATGTAGGTCTGCATCGGAGAAATCATTAATGCAGTACCTTCCATGGCATCTATCGAAAACGACCGCATGGGCCAGTTATATTCAAAAACACCAGTCGGGTATTTCATCCTAACTTCAAAGAGTTGGGGACCGTCCTCGAGCGGACCCAAGGTGAGTGAATGAATACCGGTAGAATTATCATACTGCCAATGCGTAAATGGCGAATACCATAAAGATTCTCCGGATTCCCACGTGGACCAATTTCTTCCGGTCAGGCGATAGGAATATTCAATTCGATCAGAAACGTTTGACGTGGATGAAGTGTCAATGTGATACACAGAATCTGCATGTTCCCAAGAAAATATAACAGTGTTCGATTGAACGATTTCACCTTCAGCCGGTCCAGAGAAAAGTAATGTTTCGGGATTGCGGAAGTCTGGGTGTTCCGGGTCAAAGAGATTATCGATATTCGTAAATAGATCACAAGAAGTGACAAGTAAGACGATTGCGAGTACACTCGGCTGCCAAATCGATGTATATGGTTTATGTATTTTCATGAACCGAACCCATAATATGAGTGGAAAATACGACGGAAAACACTAAAGCTATGTGACGAATATCACATGCTTTAATGGGATCACAAATATCCTACTTAGCGGTCAATTTCCAGACACCGTTCCAATCGGCGCCGGGTGGATTTTCTTTGAGATGATTGCATCGCATAATGTACATATGGCTCGGGCTCGTCGGTCGGGTCGGAAACATATCTTCCAGTTCCTTCGATTGTTCGAATTTTTTCAGTGCTTTATCCCACTCCTGCTTATTATAGAATGTCAGACCTTCCTCATACTTCTTTACAAGTTCCACATCATTTTCTTTAAGTTTTCCCTTTTCTGCCAATAATTCGTACACCTTTACTGGAACATTTTTTCCTTTTACTTGCACATAATCTAAATTCCGCCATTCGAACTGATCTTTTACTTTTTTGTAGGTGTTTTCTGCAACTTGGATGTACACGCCGTACTGCTTTGCCGATGCCTCCAATCGGGCGGCGATGTTAACCGTGTCGCCCATCATGGTGTAATTCATTCGCATGGCTGATCCCATATTCCCCGTAACCATGTCTCCGGAATTCAGTCCGACACGGTGATGCATATTGTGGACAATATCCGGCCAATCACCTTCAGATTCCCATTTTTTGCGAAGTTCTATCAGTTTTGTTTCCATATCTAAGGCCGTCATGCAGGCTTGGTATTCATGGTCATCCACCGGAACCGGTGCACCATAAAACGCAACGATTGCATCGCCGATATATTTATCAAGTGTTCCCTGCCGGTCTAATAGCACATTCGTCATTTCTGTAAGGTATTCATTCATCAAGGCGACCATACGTTCAGGCTCAAGGACTTCGGAAAAAGCGGAGAAACTTTGAATATCCGAGAAAAAGGCTGTGTGATATCCAGCATCGCCTCCAAGTTTTGGCTCCTGCTTTTCGGCATACATTTGATCAATGAGATCCGGAGAAATGTAAGCACCAAAAGTAGATTTTAAGAAGCGTTTGTCTTTTTGTTCAACAAGGAATTTATAAATAACGTTTCCCGTGTAAGTTATCAGAACAGCGGCTAGTGGCGCCACCAGAGGAAGAACAATACTCGTACCGGGTTTTGGAAGAGGAACGGTGAACCAGCTTGCATTATTTGCCACGAATCCTGTCGGAAAAATGGAAGACAATGAAAACTTGAGAAACCAAAACAAATCATCCGTAAACAATCCGCCCACAATTCCAAAATAAACAATTCCTTCCAATAAAATAAATACACCCGCAACAACCGGATTGAAAAATGATAACAGCACAAACGCAATTAGACAGAGTAGCCCAATCAGCCACGTATGGCTCATCGGATAATCGTAGTAAAACAGTCCTGTCAGCCTTCCACCGAGCACATTGAGGTAATTATTATCTAAGATTGTTTGGATTGCGTTGGCATGTGTTTCCATTCCCGGGGTAAGCTGTTGCACTCCCATATAATTATAAAACGGTGTATTCTTTACATCATGATGGACTTCTACAGCCGTGCCAATGACCACAATCTTGTTGTAAAACGGCGACTTTGTAATATCAAATTTCTCCCCGATACCCATCATATTCATCATCTCTTGTTTTTCTATGGGATCTTCAATAGCGGAAATATACTCCGGTACAACACCGGGGATGAACTGAGACATCCAGTCGATATCTTCCGTTGGATCTCGAAGCGTTACTTCTTCTGTATCAATAATGTAAGCGAGAGAATATCTTGGAAAAGTGCCCCATGATGGAAGCTGCTGAGAACCACGAAGACGATAGCCGGATGGAGGACCATAATAATTCACTAAAAATGTATTTCCATATCCGTACGTTTTTATGGTAATGTGACCGTAATTACAGGTGAGGTCATCTGCGTCAAATTTGGGAAGCGCTGAATCTGAAATCTCTAAAAATGATTTGACTGCTTTTACTCCAATCGTCAAATAATATTTGTCAGGTTCATGACTCATTTGGTCAAAAATACTGTATTGACGGGAGAACCCATCCTCATCCAACATATCGTTGATAATACCCGTCTCAGGATTCGCCGCCATGATAGGTCCCACAGGATAAGCAATGTATTGCGGTGGTTGGAGGTTTTGTTCGGTAACCATTTTAACCGGCATAATAACCTCTGTTCCAAATGCTTTTGCTTCAGAAATCGCCTCTCCAAGCATTATGTCACCGTGGCGCGGAATTAGCTGTTTCAAGTCTTCTGATTGGATATTGTCCGCAAACGTATGAAGGTATTCGGATTTCGTTTCGGGTGCGTCAAATTGGATATCAAAAACAATTACCTTGGCGCCGGCGCGGTAAAGATTTTTGATGGCCCGTCCCCAAATGGTTCCACGAGGATAAGGCCACGCTTCCGGTACAAGACGCCATGCTTCGTCATCCACCTCAATCAAAACCACGTCCGTGTCTCTCTTAATATATGTGGAATCCTTCGCAGTCCAACCTGTCAACGGCCCGCGGACACGGTGAAAACGATAGTCGTAGGATTTCATTTCGAGCACGTCGAAAAGTCCGAGCCAGTGAAAAACAGATATAAGCAAAATAGATGACGCAGTAATGACAATACCAACCCAGCGGTCTTTCAGTTCTTTTAGAATGAGATCCATCTTTAGAAATTATAGCGAAGTTTGAGAATAATTCCTGTAGTATTTACTTCCGTTTTATCACCGGTATTTGTCAACTGAAGTACACCGGAAATGATCGCAGTCATGCCCTCCACCACATCCCAATCCGCACCCCCTTTAATGGACATAATAGTAGAATTTGTCAGGCCTTTACTTGCAAGATAAGAAAATCCACCAGACACACGAAGCTTTTGATTCAAAAAACCATATTGTCCTGCCAAGCCTGCGGTTGTCCAAATATATTTGGCCTTCGATACGGTGCCATCCGTGTCTGTGAATGGTAGATACAATTCCGTCTTGCTGAAGGAAATATTGGATCGAAGTGGGGTGTAAAATTTAGAAGACAAATTCAAGGAAAGAGTTTCGGTATCTGTTTTCGGAAATAAATAATTTCCCGCACGTTCACTTTCAAGTTTATCGGTATTTTTGATTGTATTATAATTGATCACGATAAAATGGGTCATATTCAAAATTGTCAATGGTATATTTACAGATGTAAGCGTATTCACAGCACGCGAATCCTCTCGTAAATCCACGAGTTCTCCACCCACCGAATCCAGATTTGTTTTTTCATTATATTTCCCGATCGATTGAAAATTAACAACGTAGGATGGCGAATCTGCGCCGGGATTTAGTGACATATTCATACCTAAAGTCGTTGTATTTAATGGGTCAAGAGTTGCTTTTAATATTTCATTATCACGATATTTATAGAACCCGGTAATGAACATTTTATAATCCAGCAATGCCAAACGATTACTTAAAAGAAAATCTCTTACATTGCTCGAAAGATAGGGATTTCCTAAAGAAACATATTCCGGACCAACTTGTCTATATTCCAAAATAAAATTATTTTTTGCATAATGTCCTTTTACTTTAAAAGAAAACGCAGACGATGGCATATTCACAATAGTGGAAATTGGATTGGTCTCAAAAGTCGTCACATCAAACGGCACGAGCGGTGACATATTAGCATTCATAATAAAAAAGGATTTCCATGGAACCGGATCAAATACTTGACTGGTATCAATCGCAACAGAACCTGAAGTGGCATTGCCAAATTCATCGTACTGAACGCCAATTAGACCATCGAGGCTGTCGTCTAAAGCAGTATCCATTTCTGCTCGCGTCATTACACCATCCCAAATATCACGATTAAACAAACTCATATTCCAAGTAAAATCAATGGTGAGTTTTCGGTCATCTAAGGAAGTGCCCATATCAAACCCAAACACAAGATTGTCTTCCGGTGCCGCACCGCCCCAATGATCGGATTTAAAATCCACAACATTCCCAGCTGCATCAACGGTTGAAAAAAAATCATTATAAGAATAGGTGCCGGCTTCCAATCCAGTTGCAGAGGAATCCACCGTAAAAGAATAGTTGCCTAAAGCATGCCGGACGGAATTGATATCATCTCGCGCTTGTAAAACGTGCACTCCTGCATGCAGTCCATATTTGGGACCAACCGATAACTTTAATGCCGTCATGTTCCGCTGAAATGTGTACCCAACTCTATCTAAGGCATAGGTCGTTTTTCCCGTGGAATCTGTTGTGAGATCATAGGTCAAAAATTTATACGTATTGTCCACACCATCTTGATTTTGAACGATACGATTGAGTTCACCGCTTACATACTGAAAACGAACCCAAGGAATTTCTAGAGACACACCCGTTCCTCTAATCCGTCTTCCATCAATTAAAAATGGTGATAGACGCGGATTGAAATCTCCAAATTTCAACTGCACAAATTCACTCATTTTAAAACTTCCAGACATTCTATTTTGCGGCTGCTGGAATTCAGATTCTCGCGATGTTTGCCGAAATGATACTTTGAATTCTGCAAATGGAAGCGTGACAAATCCTTCTCCGGTTAATTCTTTAACATCGTAATTCACACCGGAAATTGACTCAAGCGACATTCGAGATCTAAGATTGCCACCATATTCAAATTCTTCCATCATGCTTTCCATACCACTCGTTACGGTAAATGACCAGGATAGTGGTTCGATTTCCATTCCATACGCCGTGCTCATGTGTAAATCTATCGTATGAAGCCCGTCCGTTAACGGGTTCGGCGTAAAACTAACAATTCCCGATTCAATAATGCTTGCCGATGTTTTGTCAACCCCATCTAGTTCAATCCGAATGCTCGAAGAATCAATTTGCGGCGCACTGAACAAAGAAACAGCAATGACAACATTTTCCGGTCGAACCAGTTCGGATGGTTCCGGTGATAAAATTAAAACATCCGGAGTCGCCAACATCGAATTAATCCCCTGGGATATTGCATTAAATTTTTTGAATTTATCTTCGCCGAATTCAATGAGTATTTTATGCGGATTTTCAAATGGGTTATTCTGTGGAGTTGCATAACTGGAACCATCTGATAAATTGACCACAATGCAATATTCAAAACCCTTTTCGGACAATCTTCCGCCGGGAATAATCGCTGTCCAATTTGGAGCGACAATATTCATGTTTATTTCGGAAAAAGATAACCCATTAGTTTCCCGAAAATATACAATCGCATTCGAGACGGGAATATCTGTAAAAAGTGTTACGGACAGTTCTAAATCTTCGCCAACTTTGCCCCGGTTGGGTGATTTATGATAAATCACTTGTGCCGATCCAATAGAAAGGCACATGGTAAGAAAAATTATTCTTATAATAGGTTTAAAAAGTGTGCGGTCAACAGCCATTTGCGTTATGATCGCTGCCGGTTAAACAGTCGGCGTAGCCTACTGATATTCTATAATAATGGTTTTCTCATTTCCGTCCGGTCCTTCGAGAATGATTTTCAAGAAAGAGGACCCGCCCGTTTCAGCATCATCCGGATATGTTGGAATGGTTGAGGGATCGGTGGGAGCAGAATTCAAAGAACCATCTTGATCAGAGAAACCGGTCAAGCCTTCAGTAATATCCACAGAAGCACCTGTTAGTAAATTGGTTAATTCAATAATTCCTTCAATACCAATAATCTGATCACCTGCATCAGGATCAGAAATAAAATCAAAAACGGTTCCTTTAACAGATGCCACAGATGTTGGCGATTTAACAACAAAAGCCCCTTTTTTCTGTTTGCCCACAGAAGCGCGTAAAGTTCCTTGACCTATATTAACTTCCTTAGAAATACTATTTACATCCCGTTTCCCAGATATAACTATTTCTGTATCCTCTTTTATTTTAAGAAGAGATTTATCATCAATATAAATTACAGCAGTAAATCCGTTACTGCCGGTTCGAACACGATCACCATCTTCTAAAATGACACCGGGCTTTAGCGCAGAAAAACCAGATTTTCCTCTTTCCATTTCTACAAGACCCTTAACTTTCGTTACAACCGCAATCTTAGCAGCCGCAGGAGAAAGGCTAACTCCAATCGTTATTAGCATTAATAAAGATAGAATTCTATTCTTCATCAGTCTTCAATATTTACGTTTATAACTGAAATATTTTGATTGATCACTTGGTTCAATAAATAGGTAATACTTGATTCATCTACCGATTGGTCATCAATGGTATAAACACCTTGCGGAGAATATCCATCTAACGCACTTCCAGGTCCGAACAAAGCATTAAACTGGTCATCACCGAGTGCTTGTCGTAATCCTTCTAAAACTGGGTGAAATGTAGCTGCTGAATTTGCCGTTCCGCCTGCTGGATCAGCCACTTTAAATGTATAAATATTTGAAATGAGTTCCTCCATTCCACCAGTCGTAGAAAGCGATTTTTTTACCTGCCAAACGTATAATTTTCCAAATCCTAAGGGACGAGCACCTGTAACAGGATACTGGTAACTGGAAAAGCTGCCGATATTTTCCCAGCCTAAAGATTGGCTAGCCGGCAAGGAAGTTTCACCCTCAATCGCTTCATCTATGGATGCGTGTTCAGAAGGATCGTATTCTGCTACCCGGATTAATGTCTCACACCCGTTACAACCTTGGCTTGACCAATTAAAGAAAGGGTAGGTTGTATAAACAATTGTTTGCGTAGTGTCTTCAATATTTCCACCGGGAGATTCCAATGTAATTGCTGTTGGTGTTTGGACAATAATCGTTTTTGAATCGTGTTCAACTAAAGATAATCCTAATTCATCAGCTCCTGCATAAATTTTGATTTCAAAAGTGTATTCCCCATCTGCTAGCTGACCGGTTGTCATAATGGAACTCATCATTGCATCAAATTCTTGTGGATCCAATAACTGAATAGGAGTCACTTCTAATGGAATAGTATTGGGCGGGGATGCTTGATCATAGAGAAAATCAGATGTGACCGTAAAATAGCGATTATCCAAAGCTAGGTCTGCCAGCAACTGCATCACATTAGATTCAAGTTCAACGATGGTAGTTGCAGAAGTCACCCCAAGGGAAGGAGATACCATAGAAGCTTTAAACCAAACTTTACAATAAACAGGATAGGTGTCAGATTGAATCAAATATCGAAATAATTGAATATCAGAAGACCCGGATTGAACATCAAAATTGCTCATATAATAGGTCACATATTCGAAGATTTGCCCGGTGACGGTAACATTTTGAGACCGTCCTTTTGTTGGGAAAACAATTATTCCAGCAACCATTAAGATGAATAGTATTTTCTTGAATCGCTTCATATCCTTTAAGTCCTCATTGGTAATTTAGGCGAATCTTACATACTGAAACAATGATTAATCGAAAATGGTGATTTACATCACACCCATAAATATAAATCCCCTCCGTAGAGGGGATTTTAAATATTCCCGGCAACGACCTACTCTCCCGCACTAGTCTCCCGTGCAGTACCATCGGCGCGGGCGGGCTTAACTTCCGAGTTCGGGATGGGATCGGGTGGTACCCCGCCGCTATAGTCACCAGGATAAATATTTTGGAAATTGACACCGAATTCAATAGGCAAAGAAAAATTTGATAAAGCCGTTCGGCTAATTAGTACCACTCGGCTAAATGCATTACTGCACGTACACCTGTGGCCTATCAACGTCGTAGTCTACAACGAGCCTTATTACCTTACGGTAGGGATATCTAATCTTAGGATAGGTTTCGCACTTATATGCTTTCAGCGCTTATCCTGACCGAACATAGCTACCCAGCGATGCCACTGATGTGACAACTGGTGCACCAGAGGTTCGTCCACACCGGTCCTCTCGTACTAGGTGCAGCTTCCTTCAAATATCCTACGCCCACGGCGGATAGAGACCGAACTGTCTCACGACGTTCTAAACCCAGCTCACGTACCACTTTAATGGGCGAACAGCCCAACCCTTGGAACCTTCTCCAGCTCCAGGATGTGATGAGCCGACATCGAGGTGCCAAACCTCCCCGTCGATGTGAACTCTTGGGGGAGATAAGCCTGTTATCCCCGGAGTACCTTTTATCCGATGAGTGATGGCCCTTCCATGCGGAACCACCAGATCACTAAGCCCTGCTTTCGCACCTGCTCGGTCCGTCGACCTCGCAGTCAAGCTCCCTTATGCCTTTGCACTCTACGCACGATTACCGACCGTGCTGAGGGAACCTTTGGGCTCCTCCGTTACCTTTTAGGAGGAGACCGCCCCAGTCAAACTACCCACCTAACACTGTTTCTCGCCCGGATTCACGGGTCGGGATTAGAATTCAAGCAATACAAGGGTGGTATTTCAAGGTTGGCTCCACCCGGACTAGCGTCCGAGTTTCAAAGCCTCCCACCTATCCTGCACATGCAGAACCAGAATCCAATGCTAAGTTATAGTAAAGGTTCACGGGGTCTTTTCGTCCTGCCGCGGGTAGCCGGCATCTTCACCGACACTTCAATTTCGCTGAGTTTCAAGTAGAGACAGTGCCCAAATCGTTACACCATTCGTGCAGGTCGGAACTTACCCGACAAGGAATTTCGCTACCTTAGGACCGTTATAGTTACGGCCGCCGTTTACTGGGGCTTCATTTCAAAGCTTCGTCCCGATAAATCGGGACTAACCTCTCCATTTAACCTTCCAGCACCGGGCAGGTGTCAGTCCATATATTTCGTCTTA
>JABIDL010000029.1:15000-35637 GCA_018651745.1 Candidatus Neomarinimicrobiota bacterium
TCTGTCATGAAATCCTTCTTCCGAAAGAAAATCACAAAAAGAAAGTAGCTCCTGTTTTTGGAAGGATGTATAATCCTGCCATTCGTTTTTTATATCGTCCGGTTGGCGATAAGATTGGATTTGAGCGGTGAGCCCCGCCACCATAACCCACAATAAAATGAATGTAATTCTATTCATAAAAAAATTCCCCTACCTCGAAGGGATAGGGGAATTTAGAAAATTTGTCGGTAAGTCTAAACGAATTAACGCAGCAATATCATTTTCTTTCTGGCAGTGAATTCACCCGTTTTCAATTCATAAAAATACATTCCGGATGCCACGGTCTGTCCATAAGAATCCAAACCATTCCACTCTACCTGAAACCTTCCGGGATTAGCAGAACCGTTATAGAGTTCGGCAACGCGGTGGCCAAGTAGATTGTAAACGGTGAGTTTTACATCATGCTGAAACTGGGGAAGATCAAATGAAATCAGCGTAGTTGGATTGAACGGATTCGGATAATTTTGATCAAGCGCAAATGTATTCGGTATGCCACCTAACTCCGCGATGGAAAGAAAATCGGAACTGAAGGATGTCATATTATTCGTATCGGGATAACTGCACACCACATTTAGCAGACTATTTTCATTCGTGGTCCCCGGAACATTCGGCATGCCCATTCCAAAACTGATATTGTCCGGAAGTGCGACTTGTCCGCTGGGTAAACCAAACGTAATGGAAAACAATTCACCTTGCGTCCCGTCACCTTGCGTTTGAACCTGACTTGTGTTATATGCCATTATTTTAATATAACCACCCATGTCATTTGCAATGAGCTGCATCGCGGAAGAACTGGCAGACGTGCCATCTTCATTTTCCAAATTAGTCAGTTTCGAACCCTTTGAATAAAGTTGCGAGGTCCAATTACCATTGCCGTCCCAGTCTGTAAAATCTTCACCGCTATCATAACTATTATCACCATCAGCATCCACAAATGGTTCGCTCATATTGTTAGAGATGAGTGTGCTCTGATCGTTGTAAATGTTTATTTCAACACCTCGAACCGGTTCGTGATCAGTTATAAAAACTGTTAAGGTAACCGAATTCTCATTCCCATCTAGTGTTGCTTTAAAATCTATGCAGGCGCAAAGTCCTGTTGCTATTGTATCTCCAAAAGTTGGATTTTCTATCATACCACCAATGCCGTCCGAAATTTGAGTACGGCTATCTACATGATAAGAGGAGTCCGCGGGACAATCCTGTGCCAAACCAAAGTTCAACCCAAACAATAGACTTAAAACTAAAGTAGTATTGAGATTAATTTTCATATTGATTCACTCCGAACAGTAAGTTACTTATGTTTATTGTAGTAATTAAAGTGCGTCCCTATTTCAATAAAACTATTTTTTGGGACCGCATTTCTCCGTTGTAACGGATGTGGATTATATACACTCCCGTTGGCGATGCGAAATTATTATTATCCTTCCCATTCCAGGTAAAGCGATGATTCCCCGGTTGAAAAATCTCATTTGCCAAAAGTGAAACTTCCCTTCCATTCATGTCAATAATTGACGCCTTCAGTAACCCGGTTTCAGGAATTCCTACGTCAAAATGCGTTTGAGGGTTAAACGGGTTTGGATAATTTGAACCAACCGAAAAAACCGTCGGAACCGTTCCTCCTGACTCAACCCCTACATTTTGACTAACTGTAAAGGTTAAAGAAGATAATTCTGAAACGGAAACTTCCATATCTTTTTCGGAAGAAACGCCCCAGTAAACTGTTTGGTTTTCTACAAAGCCAAAATTGTCCACCATTTCTTGGTAACTTAAGGACAGAGTTCCACCGGAAACATTGTCCTCTATATATAAGGGATCAATCTTAGTCGCTGAAGAAGAAAGATAAAAGGTGTACGTAACATCGGAGGTTTCACCGGACCAGATAAAATCAATCGCATCATCATCGTTTTCAAGTGTTTGGGATGTACCGGTCGAAGGACTGCTGAGCGAAACGGCAGTTGGATAAGAAACCGCTGATGTAAGGTATTCCAATATTTTAGTAGCAACATCAACCGGTTCCATAAAGCTCGAATTGGTTGCGTTCACCCTATCCAACTTAAATGAAGCGAATACTGCTTGATAATCCACCGATGAATACCGAAGAATACCACCATGATCATCATCACCATTAATGTAAAATGAGATGTGGCTTCTTGGATCTCCTTTTGTGGCAACAGAATCAATTCCTGAAGCATCAGCCGTAATTAACGCCCAATTAGAGGAAGTAACTCCAAGTGGGTCACCTGTAACGCCTTTTAACCATGTTGTAGAAGAGCGTGTACCACCAAAATGCATATTCAAATAGTCATTCAATAAATTTGTACCATCCAACTGTTGTGCTAAATGATCGCCAACGAGAAATAAGGATTTACCGGCATCCAAAAACCCTTTGATTGCGCTGCGTTCTTCCTGCGACAATGCACTTGAATTCACACTTCCAGTGTTCCAAATAACTAAATTTCTTGAATTCAAATTCATTGATGAAATGGCGCTCGATGCCCTGTCTTTCACTTCGTAAGAGGATCCCATCGCATCAAGTGCATCCACAATTACTTCCTGTGTGCTTCCGCTATTATCATCATCTACGAGTAGCACTCCCGGAAGACCAACATTCATAGACCAGTCTTCGGTAACATAATTCGTACTTCCTCCACTTAGATTGATGCTAAACTCTACAACACCTGATGGCGCATCAGAATTGATAGATATTTCAAATGGATCATTTGCGTTGCTTGCTGTTCCATTGGTCGCAATATCAATGGATGCTGTGGTTCCATCAACGATGGACACATTAGGATTCGTAGTTGATAAAGTAGCGGTTGCATTGTAAACAGGATTTCCATAGTTCGAAAATGAAACGGTGAGAGAAACCGTTTCGCCAGGATCGGGATATGTATCAGATCCACTCACAACCGATGTTACGGCCCCTAACAAAACAAGAGTTGTTATAGGATTTACATTTAAGATATACTGTGCATTCGATCCGGTGGTGTTTAGCACCGTCGGATTTATGGTTACGCTGCTGTAATTGGCCCAATCATTTAAAACGTATAGCGCATCACCATTGCCGTCCACAGTAATTTCTGTACCATCATAATTGCTTCCTGCTCGAGTAAAAATCTGTAAATGCCAATCTCTGCTGGCATCGCCGTCAAATTCAACAAGAAGATGACCTGAACTTCCACTACGATTTACCCGGACATAATTTGTACCTAGATGATCAGGCAAATTGAGGGTTGTAGGTGTGAAATTGGATATTTGATTTGTATAGGTTCCGGCATGGGATCCGGGAGTAAGATTACTTGCTTCCTCATACTGCCCACCCTCATAGGTTCCGTTTGCTCTGCTGCCGGTATAATAATTCCAAGCCGTGAATTTTGGGAATTCTGCCGAAAGGCTGGTGCCCTCATCTTGGAAATAAGAATTGGCAGCAGAAATAGCATTTCCGATTGGTTTTTCCCAAACCAATTTAATCGCCTGCGCTCCAAAATTTTCTTCGATGTAAAAATTCCATAGAACGGCACCATACTGATATAATTCTCCACTGAGAAATGTATCAAGACTGTAATGAGGTTTAGTTTGGAAGGCGCTTTCGTACCCTTCATATCCATCCAACGAATCGTACATTTTTTCTTCAATCCACATGGAGGACGCTTCCTTAAACCATGAACTGGATACAGAATAGGAATGCTGAACCAAGTGAAAGAGCTCATGGCATCCGGTGAGTTTATTATATCGATCAGAGAGACTGTTGTCCATCCAAATCTGATGATAGGAATTTCCAGGAACGTAGCCGTACACACCACTTAAATTTTCTACCGTTACAATAAATTGTGAATTTCCGGTATAGTCGAGTGGGTTGTGCCAACTGTTTGTTGTAACCCAGTCGATTGCATCATCAAAATAGTCGCCCATGTCTTCAATGTAATCCGGCGTTCCATTGTTATTTCCATCATAATTAGAAACAGCATCCGAACCACTGGTAGAATACGAAATTCTAAATAATCCGCCGGAAGATGTATAAATCACACGGTTTGTTCTGGTTGACGATGTCGTTGAAGAATTCACCAGCCCGTTTTGAAGATCAAATGGAAGTTCATCCAAATGATCTAAGGCATCCTGATGAAAAGGGAGTCCACATTTTAAGGGAGTTGCATCAGCAACTTGATATTTTTCCGGAAGTGTTTCATTTAAGAATAGGGCACGCGCCTTTAGTTCTACGGCCTCAATCTCGCTGATATATCCCTTCTCAAGGTCTGCTTGAATCAAGCTAACCGGATGCTCTGCCGCGAGAATTCCCGCGGCGAAAAAGACCAGTAATATTTTTCGTACTTCTGTCATATTCCTTCCGAGATTAAAATTGTATGAACATTTATTTTTTCACACCCCTCTTCGCTTCTCCACTATTACAGGGGAGAAAACTCAATGGGGTCATACAATTTGACTTTAATGGCATCTGTTAAAATCGTCTATTTCAGCATGAGCATTTTGCTCACGTCGCTAAACAATTCGGCGCCGGTTACTGGATCAACCGCTGTTACTTCATAAAAATAAACACCAGACGGCATTTTTTCACCAAGAGAATTAGTTCCATTCCAAATGGCAGAATGCATTCCGGGATTGACCTCTGAAGATCCAAGGCTTCGAACTTCATGACCCAATACGTTCACAATCCGAACCGAAACAATCGAACGATTAGCAACCTCAAATTGAATCTTGGTTACCGGATTGAATGGGTTCGGATAATTCTGATGAAGATTAAATCCTTCAACTACACTTGGTTCATCCACTGCTAACTGAGTTAATCCAGATGCATCAATTGTAAGGTTCATTGGTGAAGATTCCGTATCATACATCCCGTCGGTTGCAACGGCTGTCCAGGTTCCTGTAACGGTATTTCCGACACCTACAAAAGTACCCAGATCTAAATACGAAACGCTAAATGAGTTTACCGTTGATTTTTCAATTGGCGGGATCGTAAACCCAGCGAGCCCTCCACCAAAATCAATGCGAATTGCAAGCATATCACCATCCGGATCAGACACATTCCCTGCACTCAGGAAAAAGGATTGTGAATCAAACGATGCATTGGCATCTGTGATTGTAATTGTAGAACCATCTGCCGGCGTAACAGGCGTCGGCGCTGCTGAAGAACCGCCGGTACCTACGAGCCATGTATGCGCATTGGTAAGCAAGGATGTAAAATCTGCCCAGTCATTTCCAGATCCCGCTTCTATTGGAAATGAAAAATAGACTGTTTTAAATGGTGCACTCGATCCCATATCATAATTGGTAACACCAGTGCCTTCGTAGCTCGTATTTCCTGTAAAAATCTTTACAGCATTCCCACCGGTTTTTGCTGTAAGGAAATCACCCCAATTGGGCCACCCAATGGATTCAAAATCAATAATATACGGGCTTGATACCCAGTTATTGGTAATGGCATTCCCGGTAACTCCGGTCATTTGAACATCGCCATATCCGCCGTTATCCGCATCCCCATCATTATCAGGATCATTTACATAACTCCCGAGGCCGAGATAATCGTAAGCAAAATCTCCGGAACTAAAAGACCCAGATGCACCTAAACCTGCAGCGAAAAAATAATCCATATCCGCATACAAAATGCGACCGCCTCTGTCTAAAAATTCAGCATAGCCGTTATTATCTGTACCGGATGCGGCCATGGATGAACCTCCCCAGCCATACTTGACAATCGTTTTAAATGTAGAATGATTAACAACCGAACTGTCAATCCCATCACGCTCTGCCACATTCCATATATAATATCGAGTAAATTCGCTACCACTCAGTATTGAATTTAGACCAGTGCCGGATGTATAAAGATCGAGCGTATCAATGCTTCCATCCTGAATAAGAAGTGTCATTTGAGTTGAAATAGGAGAAGAAACTCGAACATAAGTTCCAATACCACCCGAATTTCCACGTCCTGTTACATCTTCGGTATATACTTGGAAACTAAGCGTATCGCCTACATCAATGCTGACGTCGGCGTAATATCGACCGGCAGTTGCCGCATCTTCTATCATTTCATAATTTGCACTTGAGGATGAACCATCTGCTTTACCAATTGCAGTCATTAGCGTACAAACAAAAGCATCTCCGTCAAGATCTACAACGTCCGCCCAAATACGTCGTGTTTCAGCAAAAGTATCGCTGAATTGCGCTTGGTTTTCTATGATGGGTGGAACCGCATCGTACTGAACCACAATCTGCATCATATGGTTCACATAAAGGTTATCGTCAGCGGATGATATAATTCTGTACCATCCCGATGGTGTACCTAGAGAATGAAGCGTTGAATAACTTGGGCAATTCCCCTCTTCTTCGGTTGAGTGAAATGTGCCATCTTGATAAAGCGATGCAGGACTGGCTGAATTACCGCTGGTAGCAGTATAACCTGCCCAAATATAAATCTCATCATTCGGAGAATCCATTGCAGTTGCGGTTACTTCTACTCCACTGCCAAATGTTTCTGCGAAATTAACCACCTGCCAACCGGTGCCTGTGGATGCTAGCCAAGGTTCCCAATCTCCGTCTTGGGTAAAATGGTTTGCAAGTACACTGGTACCAAATTCAATGCCAACACTAAAAGGAGTTATGGGAGCAATCGTAGCGTCTATTGGTGGATCCCCTACTGTTACATCGTTTGGGAAAGCGTACCAACCAGCTTCATACACACCATCGCCGTCATCATCTACCCATTGCACAGCAGGTCCTTCAATCCATGCTTCTGCATCACCACCTGCCAAAATCATAGCATGGAGTTCATTAATAATTCCATCTGTCAGCAAATGATACCGCATAATTATCGAGTCTGTACCTGTGCTTTGGTACCCACCAAGAAAATCATCGTAACTTTCAACAGATGTTGGTGCTTTATATAATGAAATAGTATCGTACACTGCGCGGTTATTCCTCGCATCTATATTGACACCCAACCGATGTGTCCAAAAGCCTTCTTTAAGAGTCAGTGTGTTTTCACCTCGCGTTATCACATCCCATTTATGTTCTTTTTTAAAAACTGATGTTTCACCGGCGAATGAATTGCTAATGAGCACAACTGATATTAATAGTGTGTTAAGCATTGATTTCATGATGATCTCCTCTTGTGTTTTTGTTAAAGCTGGAATTGAACCCCGACCGAGTGAATTGGCTCGAGATATCGATGGTCTTCAAATCCATAAAAAAGTTTTGTTTTCTGTCTAAATACAGGTTCGAGGTTAACTCCAAACCCCCCAGAAAATCCACGCATATTACCGTTAAGTTGTGCATCAGTTGGATCAGAATACCCCAGAGAATTCAGATTCCCGTGTCCTGCAGTAAGGATGATAAAATCTTTGATATTCAATTCCACACCTGCAGAAGAAAATTCCGCCTGATCAACGATATTACGAATAGCAAGACTTGTTGTCAACTTAGCACCCAGTGGCAATGGAAAATCCATACTGAATCCAAGTTCAAAACTAATCGGAAGCTGATAGTCTTCTGAAACTACCTCTATTCTCACGTCTTCTTCCTCGAAATCACTTTCACCGAGTTTAACTTGTTTTTGTAGATTTTCACCTGAGTAATGCATATCTTTTCCAAAATTTCTGAGCGCAAATCCAATCACTAAATTATTGATAAGTCCTGTGTTATAGAGTGCGCCTATGTCAAAAACTACATTGGTTGCACTCAATTTGTCTATGGTCTGGATCACATATTTTGCAGTCCACCCTCCGCTGAATTTGTCCGTAAATTTTTTGCCAAAGGACATATGAAGCGCATAATCATTCGCTGTAAACATTCGTCCGGTTCCGAGAGGATCAAGTTCAGTGGTTTCTTCCATTTCACCTGAAAACAAACCAACCATTCCAACGGCTATGGTACCAAATGAAGTTCGATACGCAGCAGAAAACTGTTCATATCCCATATCTACAAAATATTCAGAGTGGGAAACGATAGCAGTAAATCCTTTTAACGTTGCAATACTTGCAGGATTGTAATGAACTCCTTCTAGTAGTCCTCCACGAGCGACCATAGTACCACCCAAACCTGCGGCCCTTGGAAAGGAATTAATTTGCAAAAATTTGGCACCAGCGCTGCCCTGCCCTGCAAACAAAATTGGGGGGGAGAGGATTAGTGCAAAAAACAATAATGACAGAAATATCTGAATCATTGATTTCTTACCCCACTTTTCATTATCCCCTATGACAGGGGAGAAAAAAGTGCTCAAAACCATTGCTTTTCCCCTGTAATAGGGGAAACACATCGCGTCCGACCTTCGGCGGAAAGGGGTCAAAAATATTGTTGATAGTGTTCGCAACTTCATCATGGCCCAAGCACAATCGCGAATTTTCCTTCTTTGGTAACGGTTTTACCGAAGAGCTTCCCTTCAAGATGATACAGATAAAGTCCGCTGGCAACTTTGAGTCCTTCAAAATTTCTAAGATCCCAAGCTAACGTACCTTCTTCATCCTTTATTTCATTATCGCCAACCATGTTATCCTTCTTCAAAGTCGCAACCCATTCACCCGCAACATTGAAGATTCTAATAGTGCATTCGGAGGGCAAATGCCGGAAATCAATCCGTTGATTAAAACGATTATGATCCCAAGCAGCCCGGATAATATAGGGATTTGGAACAACGCGAATATCATCCAATGAAACCATCGAAAGTGTATCCAACATATTCACGGTGTAAAACCTAAATATATCTTCTTCTGTCAGTGGGCGCGAGGTTCGTACAAATAGTGTATCAGGGTTTGCATTATTAATCCCGGCAGGTGCATCCAATACCGAGCCACCAGTGATATTATCATCGAAAGGTTGGAAAATGACTTTAAAAGAATAGGGACTTACCGCTGTATTTACCTGCGCTTCACGAGTTAAAACATTGAACTTATTTTTAGAATTTGCTGTGGAAGAATCGGTATCCCACCAAAGATATTTTTTTTCAGATATTCTCCCAGTATTGAATGATGAAATTGATTCGCCAAGCGTCTGGTTCGTCACCTGCAAAGGGACTCGCTGAGGATTGTAACTTGAATCACCTGATATTTCCTTGAAATCCGCCCATGCAGATGTTGGTGCACTTGCAGAATCAGATTCATCAAAAAATGTGATGTAATAATCGTAAGGTTCTAGGTTACTCTCGGAAACAGAAAACCGGAAAAGATCCACGGCATTGGCGCCCAAATTCCAGTACACCGAATCCACTTCGAGCGTCGGATTTGTAACCATAAAAATGAACCCATGATCTACAGCATTGTCACCGGTATCAATAGTAGCGATATAAAATATACCACCCGGGCTAAGTGTTCCTGTATAAGCTGAATTAGAACTATTTTTTAATACAGTTGGGTTGTATTGATAATCTACGCTGACATTTCCAGTACCTAAGGTTGTTGCAGAAGTTGCATCCAAAGCAATGGTGGATTGTCCGTAATGAATGGTTCCCTTAACTGTATCTGATCCAACGATTCCCTGGATAATCCCGTCCCCCTGATCGGTTAAGGTGGTTGATCCAACGGTGAGCAGCACAGTTCCCGGGACAATAATTCCATTTGGAAGATTATCACCAGCCGAAATATCTCCATCACCATCCGTATCTCGCCCACCAATGAGAAATGTATCTTTGTACGCAGTCCCGGAATTCAACCCTATTAATGATTCGTTAGCAACACCAATGTTCGCCATGCTGGAATCTGTTAGCAATCCGTAGTCTGCCTTGCTGGTTTCATCAAATGGATCTGTTTTATAAAAATTGATGCGGTAATGATGCCCGGTTAAATTTTCATACGCTGTAATCGCTTTCAGAAATTCACTAGTAGAAGGTCCTTCTTTAGTATAATCAGAAATTTCCGGCTTACCTGCAAGTTCTAACGACATGTGCTGAGGCATTACCGTGATTAAATTTTGATAAATACTGCTTTCAAGCGACGGAATCCCAAGCGTGGGTTCTCCCATATCAAATGATGTTACCGAATAAAAATATGTCAATCCATCTACCAATCCTTCGTCCAAGTAAACGTACTCAAGCCCGGTTTGATCGCCAACATCATCTGCAGCAAAGGATTGAATGGTGAACACATCTCCTTCTTGAGGATTCAAACTTTGCTGAGATATTTCCGTAGCACTGATGGTTCCGTCTAAATCGAGGTCCTTATATTCTCCGGAAGAAATACGAACAAAAAATCCATCAAGATAAATATAGTATCCAGGGCGATAAACATCGATATCTGTTAACATTCCACCGGACGCCTTTTTTGCAGATGTATCATACGCCGAATAAGTTCTGAATCCTTCTCCTGTTGACATCGCTGCAAGATTCGGCTGAACCAATGTACGGTTTGTCACATTGTAAATCACCATTTTAAGCGTATCTGCCTCTGATCCGCCACCCGTATCAATGGTTCCTGAAACAAATTCGATCGTGTATTCGCCTTCTTTAAACCTATCTGAAATCGCATCAATGGAAGACTGTGCCGAAATATCACCTGTACCAAGCGGACCGACAAATTCACCTATTGCGTTGGATGTCCCAGTTGTGTAAGACATAGTACCGGACCATTCAGAACTGTCACCATCCACATCGTATTCTGCAAGTTCTATCCAATCTCCCTGCAATCCGGTGGTTGATCTGTACACGCGGTAACCCGCAAAATCTGTTTTACCTGTAAATGGATCTTTGACCGTTTCAGGAAATGCGTCCCAAGATAGATAGACAGCTTCATGCGCAGGTTGAACGGTTAACCCCGGTGATGGTGGAGCTTCTGCACCAATATAACCCGAATCAAATTTATCAATGGCTGCTTGTGTATTTTCTTTTAGGTCTGCCAAAGAAGAACCCGCAACTAAGGCAATGGTAATACTAATGGTTTCGCCCGGAAGCATTTGAATAACCGGACCGCTTGTGGCAAGTTGACGAACATCTTGCGGTTCTTCGTACACCTCAAAACTATCCGTTAAAGAAAGTTGGAAATATTTCAGATGATCCACTTCGCTGTCATCTACGTCGCCGGGATGTCCTTCACTTTGACCGAGATCAGACCGAATCCATGTTTGGAATCCTGTTAATCCAATTTCCCAATCATCAAGCTCATTTCCGGATGCAGGAATGCCATTCACAGGATCTCCAACGGAATCCACAGGCGTCTCCACATAGACAGATCCAAGATATCCCGCCGGTGCAACCCAACCTGTTTCCTCCAAATCAGAGTCATAAGAATACCCTAAATTTAAACTGCGGTCGAACCCAATCAGGTCGTCATCAGCATAACCCACATCATTGTCCATGAAATAGCCAACGAAAACACTATCGAGCGGAAAATCGTTCATATTCGTAATTTTATAATTGATATAAAGGTAATCATCAGTAACCCAACTATAGGTCCGTTGTTCTACTTTCACACCGAGTGAGCGCTCATCATACCCGCCGGTCCATAAAAAATTCCCATAACGTTCTTGAATGTAATCCCCAAAAACTGCATAAGTATCTTCATCCGAGACAACATCTCCATGAACCACACCATTTTCATCTACCCGAAAAGGATCAAGCAACACGCGATTTGAATCCAACCCTGCTGCTGTTTGTAGGAATGCTCTCCGTCTAACATTGATTGGTTCATGTTCTAAGCGGTAGAGCGTATCTACTGCATCTTCCGGCGAATAATAATCCCCTACATTCGGCACATAAAACGACCAGGGATCCTGAAAGGATTCCATCGATTTGTTCTTCTGACCAAATAAAAATTCACCTTTGTTTTCTTCATCTTTTAAATCATTTTGCGCATTAATCGTTTGGTCAGACTGCCAAAGTTTTGAAATAGTGCTCATTTCAGAATAATATGCACAGGCTGCAACTCTCACATTTTCGATAGTTACGTTTCCCACTGTAATTGATTTGTCTTCTGGGGCATTGAATTGATCCGATTTCGCGCCAATCCATAAACCCGAACCCCATGTATAAAATTGTTCGGTTCCTTTGGGAAATTCACCCGTGCGGCCATTGAAATACCCAAATCCGGTTGGCCACATTCCGTCATAGCCATCCCAGCCCGGCGGCGGTTCAAAAATCCCATTCTGCCCTGTGTTACTGATGGTGTACGTTGTCAAAAACCCTGCGCCGGCCCACGACAGCATAATTTCCGGAGCAACATCTAATCCCGTCCCCCTATTTAAAGATGGAAATGCTTCCGAATGTAACTGTGCTTGATAAAGTGGACGTGCAGTTAAAAACCCTACGACCATAAAAGTAATTAGTATCGATTGACAGTATTTCATTTTCATAATTAAATAATTCCCAGATTAGAATCTGAGGGTGAGTCCCATCCGAACAATACGTGGACTAGAATAATTGTAAGGGCTACTTATCAGACTTCTCCAGAGTGATAGATGCGCTGCATACGCTTCTTCAGCGGAACGCATTACAGATCCGGTCTGTGGATTGGTTTGACCTACATATCTACTATATAAACTTGGTTCAAACGTTGGTGGCCGTCCATTAGAATCTGGTTCGCCACTTAATGGATAAACATAAGAAACATTTTCCCAATCAAAAACATTCCGAATGTCAACAAAAAAGCTGACCGGCCCTAAATATTTTCTGATAATGAGGTCAAGGTCTTTGGTTGATGGCATTCGTTTAGATCCCAACTCCATAGCTTTTCCATATATATCTTCCGGTGTGTAAGCGCGTCCCGTGGCAAAATTCGCCTGAACATTGAAATCCCAGTTGCCAATGAATAAAGATCGCATTCCTTTCCCAACCGGGGGAATATAATAGCCGATGTTGGCTTTTAACGTATGCGTAATATCGTATTCCAGTGGATATTCTTTTGTAGGTAACGGTCTGTCCGCATCAAAAATATAGAGGTAATAATATTCTCTGCTGCTCGAGCCCGTCCCTTTTGCAGTGAGGTAATTGTATTCGATGTCTCCATATAAATTAAAGAAACGATTGAAACGCAATTTAATATCAACACCCTTAATCTTTGCAAAATCTTCCATCTCTGTCAGCGTTACGGTTGCAATCTGACCATCAATCATGGTGCTATAAATTCGTTTTGCTTCCGCATTGATCACATCTTTATAAAAAGCACTAAGTTCAATTCCGATTTTTTCAGAAAATTTGTGAACCATGCCAACCTGATACTGAATTGTTTTTTCGGGTTCAACATCAGGATTCCCGATAATGGGGAGTCCCGCAGCAGGATCTACAATTCCCTGATACACGTCCCCATACTCTGGTTTTTGGAAAAAATATCCGTAATTACAATAAATGGATGTCATATCTGATGCGCTAAAGTTTAGGCTAAACCGAGGGCTAATTTGATCTTTTGTTGAAGGATCAAAATAGTTGATTTCACCTTCGTCGAGTAGTTGTACTTGGTCCACAGCTTTAGCATTCGGTTTAAACCGATCCCATCTAAGTCCGAATGATGCAACAAAATCTTCATGTTCAAATTGGTTTTCAGCAAAAGCTGCCAATGTAAGCGGTCGATACTCATCGCTTCCAGACTTGTATTCAAACAAATCAAAGTATGGGTTCTGATTAGCGAATTGAATATCCATTACCATCATTTGGTTGGTGGTTGCATTGAAACCAAATTTAAAATTATTCCTCAGTGACCATTGCGAATTCAGTAAAAATTCCACTGTTCTATTTATGGTTTGCTGGATGTGCTGGCGCGGTCTTCCGGGTCCATAATTATATACATTGAAAATATCCCGATCCCAATAATATCCATTATGAAGATCAGAATTATAATCATATAAGTTATACTTTATCTGGTAATCTTCATCTCCAGTCGAATAGGAATAGAACTCTCTATGATCAAATTCTTTGAGGGTTGCTGATGAATCTGCCGCGTCAAAGAAAAATGATGATGTATCTTGGTTCGAGGGAATGTACCACCGATGCGCATCATGCCAACGTTCATTAAAAGCCTGCATTTTGAAAAATTCTGAATCCCATGTCCCGCTTGTTACATTGAAAAAGTCTTTCTCTTTAAAATAATAATAGTAAAACGCCTGAAATTCGGATGAAAGTGAAGCAAGGTTAACCGCATTCGATGATGATCCACCAACCAATTGGTCATAAGAAATATACCCTTCAGAGAAAACGGGAAGCCCATTTTCATCAGTGATATCCTGCCACTCACGCGTACGCGGATCATACCATTCTTTGCTTACAGCGTATTCCACCCAGTCTAACCGAGTTGAAATATAATTAAAATCTTTATAGGATGTATTGTTTCCGGACCCATAATCAGTATACGGTTCATGATAACTAACATTTAAACGCCAACTTGTATTTTTGCCAAGCATACTTTGAACAAGAAGGCTTACCCGTTGGCTACCCGACACTGTTTTATAATAATCCTGAAGCCAATTTCCTTGACTTATTCCGTGAGAATAGCTATACCGTTCGGTTCGATCGAAATTTGCGGATAGAGTTGCGTTAAATGATGAATACTTTGGTGAAAAAGTTAATTTAAAAGTTCCCTGGGGAGATGAATAATCAGAATGATCAAGCTTTTGTGAACGCACATATGATTGATCGCCCTGTAAGAATGTTCCATTAACATAAAAAGACATGATACCTTTTAATAATGGAATCGGCCCGCCAAGACTGAAATTGGTCCTAGAATATCCGTTGTTAAGACCACCTTCTGGAAAAAGCCCATCACCTTCGTGTTCAAACGAACCGTTATATGTTTCCTTGCTTCCGGATTTGGTAACAATGCTCACTACGCCAGACATCGCCTCTCCATATTCCACGGAGAATCCGCCCTTTGTAATTACAATACTTTCGATCGCTTCATTATCAATTTCCACACCTTGCGAACGATCCACAGGGTCATTCGTCATAACGCCATCTACAAAAAAGGCTACTTCACCGGAGCGCCCTCCACGCAAGTGAATCCCGCTGGACCGACCCGTTTCAACTTCGACTACACCTCCGGTATTTGCAAGGAGCTCAGTAAAATTTGATACCGGCATTTTTTGCATATCATCGCCAGAAATAACAATTTTGGATGTGGTTGTTTTAACAGTCACTACATCCTGATCCCGTTGGGCGATCACATCCACAGCCTTAATGCCAACGGCTTCCACATTGAGCTTAAAATTGAGTTTTACAGTCAACCCTGGAACTATATTCACATCTCGAACAGTGTGGTTTGCATACCCAATGTATGAAACTTGAATATCATAGGTTCCGGCCGGGATATTAGGGATGACAAATTGGCCGTTTATATCGGACATAGCACCACGTCCGGATTCTACCGGCAGCACGAGTACATTCGCGCCAATAAGTGGATCGCCTGTTGATCCGTCCATAACAGATCCCCTAATCTTACCGGCAATACGGTCGGACTGCCCGAGGGAAATACTCATTAAAATGATGGTTACTATTAAATTCCGAGTTAGGCTATTCATAAGGTTTGTCGTGTATAAAAGGCGAATATAGTCCTGAATACAACTTGGGATAGTACTTTATATACCATCAAAATTCAAGTAGGAAAATTTTGGATAAATCAGGCGGATTTTCGCAAGGTGCGGTAGGTTGGTGGATTTTCCCCGGTGATGACTTTATTTGTGATAATAACTGTTGAGACAGGTTCGCCGCCTTGCCCCTGCGCCAATTCAGGCAAATGAAACATTAAATCCATCATCGCATTTTCCATTACTGACCGTAATCCCCTTGCCCCCGATTTCAACTTTCTTGCCCGGCGAATCACCTCCCGTAAAGCGGATTTTCGGAACACCAGTTCGATGCCTTCCATCTGGAATAACTTTTGGTACTGTTTTACCAGTGAATTTCTAGGTTCAAGAAGAACCCGCATCAGCGCGTCTTCGCTTAAGTCTGATAAAGCCGTTACAACGGGAAGCCTTCCAACTAGTTCAGGAATAATACCGTATCGGATAAAATCTTCCGGCTGCGAATGAGAAAAAACATTCGGATCACCGGAACCCATTGATCTTGCAGTACCGCCAAAACCGATTTTTCCCTTCCCGAGCCGCTGGGAAATGATATCTTCCATTCCATCGTACGATCCTCCGCAGATAAACAGGATATTTTTGGTATCCATCGGAATCAAACTTTGTTCAGGATGTTTGCGCCCTCCTTTGGGTGGAACGTGCGCCACTGTGCCTTCTAATATTTTGAGTAGCGCTTGCTGAACACCTTCACCCGAAACATCTCTCGTAATGGATGGACTCGAGGATTTTCGGCCGATTTTATCAATTTCGTCTAAATAAATAATGCCCTTTTCTGCAGCACTAACATTGTAATTCGCCACTTGTAAAAGTCTGACGAGAATATTTTCGACATCTTCGCCCACATATCCGGCTTCGGTCAGCGAAGTTGCATCTGCAATTGCAAAAGGAACAGAAAGATATTTTGCAAGCGTTCGTGCGATTAACGTTTTGCCGGTCCCTGTTTTCCCCATCATGAGAATATTACTTTTTTCCAGCTCAACATCATCATCCATTTCGTTATGGGCAATGCGTTTGTAATGTGTGTACACCGCTACAGCAACAGCGCGCTTTGCGTCCTCTTGCTCAATCACATACCGATCTAGAAAAGACTTTATTTCCGAAGGTTTATGAAGCGAAAATGAGAAAGGAATATCTAAGGAATTTTGGTTTGTGTCATTATCCATAGCCATTATTTCCGATTACCTAAAATGGTATCAATAATGCCATATTTTTTAGCTTCTTTGGCATTCATGAAAAAATTTCTGTCTGTGTCTGCTTCAATACGTTTCAAAGTTTGTCCTGTACTTTTTGCCATTAACGTATTCATCATTTTCTTAATGCGTAATATTTCATCTGCCTGGATTTTGATATCCGATGCCTGTCCCTCTGCCCCACCAAGCGGTTGATGAATCATAATCCGGGAATTTGGAAGTGCTGATCTTTTTCCTTTTTTTCCGCCGGCCAGCAGAAAAGCGCCCATGCTGGCAGCCTGCCCCATGCAAATGGTTGCCACATCCGGCTTAATGTACTGCATCGTATCATAAATGCCCATTCCGGATGAAATGATTCCACCGGGAGAATTCACATAAAGATGAATGTCTTTTTTAGCATCTTCAGCTTCCAGAAACAAAAGCTGGGCGATCAGCAAAGAGGCTACATGATCATCAATGGGCGTACCCAAAAAAACTATTCGCTCTTTTAATAAACGGCTGTAAATGTCGTAGGCGCGTTCCGAGCGACCGGTTTGCTCCACAACCATAGGGACTAATTGTGATAGAATGTCTTTACTCATTTAGGATCCTCTTTCAGTTGGGTTTTCACGGAGTGTTTTGGTTGGTACTTTCACTTCCTTAATCTTGGCAAATCCTCGGATATAGTCTAGAATTTTCTTTTCCATCAGGTCATCTTCAATTCGGTGACGATTGCTGGGCTTTTTGTAGTATTGTTGCAATTCCTTCTTATGGTCTGGGTTCCGCTCGATAGCTTTAGCAAGATTTTGATCCAGTGCTTCCTTGGTGATTTCAAAATCCTGGTTCTGGATAAGCGCCTTCCGAATTAAATACCATTGTAAATTTCGTTCCGCAACCGGACGATATACTTCCCTGACTTTCTCCTCGTCCAATTCTCGCTTGGCTTCATTTTTCAGTTCGGTTACCATGTGCCCTAAATACGATTCGACCATAGATGGTGGATATTCTGTATTCACTTTTTCAATCAGCGCATCTGATAAGGAACGATCCAATTCTTCTTGGCTGCGGCGTTCATAATTTTCTTCGATTTTTTCCCGGATTTTCGTCTGAAATTTTTCAAGGCTTTCACAATCAGGGTCAATGCTTTTGGCAAATTCAAGATTGACCTCCGGCAATTTCTGACGTTCTACATTGAGTACTTTAAGTTCATACGGAGCAGTAATTCCATTGGCATCTGTCGGAACCGTCACGCGAATCAAGTCGTCCGCTTTGGCACCAAGTACTTTAGTTTCATTCTCACCAATGAATGGATCTTCGCCAACTTTTAAAAATCTTTGATCAAGTTTTTCACCGATAATTGGTAGTCCGGATTCGTCTAGTTTTTGGAAATCGGCGATGACAAAATCACCTTTCTTCGCACCATCTTCTACCGTATTCACTTCCATTTTTGATTTTCTAAATTCATCCATGGCAGCGGTCAAATCTTCTTCGTCCGGTTCGTACACCTTTTTTTCGACTTTAAGAGTGTGCTTTCGAAGCTTCGGCAGTTTAATAATTGGCTCCACTTCCGCTTTCGTAGTAAAAGACAAAGGTTTTTCAAATCCAAATTCAATGTCCTCTACGGTTGCTCGATTTACCGGAACAATATTTTCCTGCTGAAGAGCTTTCAGATAAAAGTCATTCAAATGGGAATCAATGAAGTGCGCCTCAATATCGCCCAGATACAAACTCATTAGTTTACTGACCGGTACCTTCCCGGGGCGGAATCCGGGCATTTTTATTTGCTTCCCAAACGAGCGTACTGCTTTATTAAAATCAGATTCCAACTCTTTCCAAGGAACTTGAATTTTGAGTTCCCGGGTAACACTGTTTGTGGATGATACTTTAATTTGCATAATTATCTTTCATAAAGGGCGGTGAATTTAAGAATAATCGCTTAAGGCGCTACACCATAATCCAAGATCAATTGACTTCCCCGATACATTACTATCATTCCAACCATTTGAAAAACATGAAACAAATCGTTGTGATTGAAATGCTGATGCAATGAAAATCCGCTAACTTGCACGCCGGCGCCAATGAACATAATAAAAATTCCCATTGCAACGTGTCCCGTGCCCGGACTACCGGAACCAAAATGACTATAAAGCATAATGGCAAATACGAATCCCATCGCCGGAGCGTAAAATTTAACAACATTCAAAAAAGAATCATCCTTTGATATTGTGAAAAGATATGCGCCGAGAAATACGATCGGGATCCAGCTAAGCCATCGGACCGCGTCAAAGGAAAAGCTATGATGAAAAGTGCCCATTAAAAAAAAGACGCTCGTAAATCCTACGGGAATGATTGTTGCTTTCCATAGTAATTGCTGAGTTTCGCCGGAAAAATGCGGACCCACTCCGTGAGAAACAGCACCCATAAATGCACCAATTGCCAGCGTAGTAAACGCCCAACCCCAATGCCAATGTATATTCAAAAAACGAATGCTGTGCCACGCTTGTAATTCGCGGGCGATGTACATCGCAAGGACGGCGATCATAAGATCAGTAACGACTGTCATGGGTTCGTAAATCAATGGTTTTGGCATAGTTTTTAATTTTTAATGAAAAGGCCGCAATGACGCAAAGGGTAATGTTTTACTTTTCCTTTGTTAAGCAATTTTTTAGACCCCTTTGTGTTTCCGGGAAATTACTGGAATAGTCCATGCGGTCCCGTTTTCAGTCCAATTATCTTCTCCCCTGTCATAGGGGAGAATGAAAAAGGGGTTAAAATATATTGAATGATTTTGACTCAATTGTTCAAAGTGTTTTTACGGCCGCATGATATCCACAACCAACAGTGCAACATCGTAAATGGTAATTTCATTATCAGCATTGATATCAGCGATTTTGTCAAAGCAAAGTCCTCTAGATTCACCGGATGTTGCTTGGTCGGCTATTAAAAATACATCAAAAATATCAACCATTCCATCTTTGTTCACATCGCCTGAAATCCAATCCGAACATATCGGAACCACCACGCCTTTTGCCGGAACCTTTATGGCTATACAATGAATTGCGCCGTTGGATGTAATAATGTCATTGCAATCAAATCCGATAGCTTCATATCCCGGCGCGATTGCTTCGTATTGATCCAAAACTTGTTGATCGGTGCTAAAGCCATACACCGGAACGAAAATCTTTTTATTTACAATCAGCGAATTAATGTAGGTATATGTAATACCTCCGGAATAGGGCGGCATGAGCATCCGCTCAATGGTGAAAGGCCGTCCGGCGCCGTTCGTTTCGGCAGCAAGTTGTGATGCCACGCTGTTCGTAATGGCATAATTATTCCCCGCGCCGGTAGAGGCAGACGTGTATTCGCCTACGATAATGGTTGTATCATTTATAATTTTGACAAACATGTCCACATGTCCGGTACCATCCAGTTCCATGTGCGAAACCACAATCACTTTATGGACGCCAAAATAATTCAGCATGGTTTCTTCCAGCTCTGTCTGTGTGAGCGTTGGATCAAATCCTTCACTTCCATCAAAAATAATGTCCGACACAATAACAACGCCTTTTCCATCCAGTAGCATATTACCGCCGGCTTGGGTCAAATCCGTTCCGAAAAAGTCCACATTATACAGCCCGGCGAATGCTTCCGGTATTGCGTCATCCAAAGGGCGCGGACGATTATACACCAAATCAATCACGGCAAGATCTCCGAGCTCATCGTAAATCCACCACGGACCATAATCTCGAATCCAGACAGTATTTGATGGTAGAGATTCAAACGCAATGTTGTTCATATTGACGCCGTTAGAAGTCAAAGTTGCAGAAACCGTAGTTGCTTCCGTTGATCCGTTTACAATCACCCATGCCGTATCTTCTTCCGCCACTTCCTTAATGAGCTGGGTGAGAAGTGTTGGGAATCC